>CAZSNW010000035.1:0-15896 GCA_964608245.1 uncultured Micromonosporaceae bacterium | reverse complement strand
TGATCAACCCGGCGGTGGAGGCGACGCTGGCTGACGTCGGCGCCACCGACCCGGCGCCCACCGTGGAGACCGCGGAGAACGTGGAGGCCCAGCCGTGACCGACTTCACCCTGCCGGACATCGACTACGCGGCGCTGATGCCGCTGCTGGTGCTGTTCGGCGCCGCCTCGGTGGGTGTGCTGGTGGAGGCGCTGGTGCCGCGACCCCGCCGCCACCCGGTGCAGCTCGCGCTGTCGCTGGTCGCGGTGGCGGTCGCGCTCGGCTTCGTCGTCCGCCAGGCGGGCCGGACCCTGGTGACCGCCGGCGGGTCGGTCACGGTGGACGGCCCGGCGCTGTTCATGCAGGCGGCGCTGCTGGTGTTCGGGTTCGTGGCGCTGCTGGTCATCGGCGAGCGGACGGTCGAACCGGGCGGGGCGCTGGTGGCCAACCCGGCGGTGCCGGTCGGGACCGCGGCCGACCGCCGCCAGCTCACCCTGGCCGGCTCCACCGAGGTGTTCCCGCTGACGCTGTTCTCCCTGGGCGGCATGGCGCTGATCGTGTCCGCCAGCGACCTGCTCACCATGTTCGTCGCCCTGGAGACGCTGTCGCTGCCGATGTACCTCATGGCCGCGCTGGCCCGGCGGCGCCGGCTGCTGTCGCAGGAGGCGGCGCTGAAGTACTTCCTGCTCGGCGCGTACGCCTCGGCGTTCTTCCTGTTCGGCCTGGCGCTGGTGTACGGGTTCGCGGGCACGGTCGGCTTCGCCGGCATCCACCAGGCGATCGAGCTGTCGTCGGTGGACCGCTACGTGGTCGTCGCGGGCCTGGCCCTGGTGGTGATGGGCCTGCTGTTCAAGGCGGCCGCCGCGCCGTTCCACGTGTGGACCCCCGACGTCTACCAGGGCGCGCCCACCCCGGTGGTGGCGTTCATGGCCGCGGCCACCAAGGTGGCGGCCTTCGGCGCGCTGCTGCGGGTGCTCTACGTCGCGTTCGAGCGGATGACCTGGGACTGGCAGCCGGTCCTCGGCGCGGTCGCGGTGCTCACCATGATGCTCGGCGCGATCCTCGCGGTCACCCAGACCGACATCAAGCGGCTGCTCGCGTACTCGTGGATCGCCAACGCCGGCTACGTGCTGGTGGCGTTCGTCGCCCCCGGCCAGGTCGGCACCGCGGCGACCATGTTCTACCTGGTGGCGTACGGCTTCTCGGTGCTCGGCGCGTTCGCGGTCATCACCCTGGTCCGCGACACCGACAACGGCGAGGCGCCCCACCTGTCCCGGTGGGCCGGGCTCGGCCGGCGCTCGCCGGTGGTGGCCGGGGTGTTCACCCTGCTGATGCTCGCGCTGGCCGGCATCCCGTTGACCGCCGGCTTCACCGCCAAGTTCGCGGTCTTCAGCGCGGCGCTGACCTCCGGCCACACCTGGCTGGTGATCACCGGGGTGCTGAGCAGTCTCATCATCGCCTTCCCCTACCTGCGGGTGGTGGTGATGATGTGGTTGTCCGAACCGGGGGCGGGGACCGCGCGGATGGCCCGGCCAGGCGTGCTCACCGGGGCGGCGGTCGCCATCGGCGCGCTGGCCACCCTGGCGCTCGGGGTGGCGCCGCAGCCGCTGCTCCAGCTGGCCAACGACGCCGCGCTCTTCCTCCGGTGACCGGGGCGCCGCGAGTGAGGTGTCATGTGGGAGCTGCCTGATCCTCAGCTGGAGAAGTCGGTCCGCGCGATCCTCGAGGAGACCGAGCGGCTCCTGCGGGACGGGGTGGCGAGCGCCGACCCGTTGATCACCCAGGCGAGCCGGCACCTGGCCAAGGCCGGTGGCAAGCGGTTCCGGCCGCTGCTGGTGGCGCTCGGCGGCCACTTCGGCGACCCGCGGGCGCCGCTGCTGCCGCTGGCCGCCGCGGTCATGGAGCTCACCCACCTGGGGACCCTGCACCACGACGACGTGATGGACGGCGCCGAGGTACGCCGGGGCGCGCCCACCGCCAACGTCCGGTGGTCCAACACGGTGGCGATCCTGGTGGGCGACTACCTGTTCGCCCGGGCCGCCGACATGGCCGCCGAGCTCGGTCCGGAGGCGGTGCGGATCCAGGCGCGTACCTTCTCCCGGCTGGTGCACGGCCAGATCGCCGAGACGGTCGGGCCGCGGGGCGCCGACCCGGTGGAGCACTACCTGAAGGTGGTGGCGGACAAGACCGCTTCGCTGATCTCCACCGCGGCCCGGTTCGGCGGCATGTTCGGCGGCGCGCCGAGCGAGCACGTCGAGATCCTGGCTGAGTTCGGCGAGGTGATCGGGGTGGCGTTCCAGCTCTCCGACGACGTGCTGGACATCGCCTCGGACACCGAGGAGTCCGGCAAGGTGCCCGGCACCGACCTGCGGGAGGGCGTACCGACGCTACCGGTGCTGTACGCGCTGGCCGGTGAGGAGGACGACCCGGAGTCGGTGCGGCTGCGGGAGATCCTGGCGGCCGGACCGGTGACCGACGACGCGCTGCTGGCCGAAGCGCTCACGCTGCTGCGCGCCTCGCCGGCGCTGGCCCGGGCGCGGGTGACGGTCCGCGGGTACGCCGACCGTGCCCGCGAGGTCCTCGAACGGTTGCCGGACATCCCCGCCCGGCGCGCGCTGGCCACGCTCTGCGACATGGTCACCGACCGTAGCGGGTGACCGGGGCGGCACCGCCTCGCGGTGCGGCGGCCGGCCTCGGCGCGGGCGGGTGGCCCGTCAGCCGGTGGTGGGTGCGGGCCTCCGGTTGAGCAGCAGCCTGGCCAGCAGCATGAGCGCGGCGCCGCCCAGCATCGCCAGCGCCGCCATCTGCCACGCCAGCGGGTAACCGCCGGCCGCCGCCAGCGCCCCGAACGCCAGCGGTCCCAGCGACCCGCCCACGTAGACACCGGTCTGGGTGATGGAGGTGGCGGCCGCGGGCGCCTGCGGGTTGAGCTGCACCACCGCGAAGTTGACCAGGCCCGGGAACGCCCAACCGAACCCGAAACCGAGCAGCACCCCGGCCACCAGCGCCGCGGTGCCGGGCACCGACAGCAGCCCGAGCCCGACCGCGCCCACGAGGAGCAGCCCGGTCACCGTCAGCACGTCCCCGTGGGTGCGTCGCCGGTCGGCCGCCCAGCCGAGCGCCACCCGGCTGGTCGCGCAGGCCACGCTGCCGAGGGTGAGGGCGAGCCCGGCCACCCCGGGCGCCAGCCCTCGGGCCACCGCGGAGTCGACCAGGAACACCCCCTGCGAGCTGGCCGAAGCCGCGCCCAGGGTCACCGCCACACCGATCGTGACCAGCGCACCGTAGGCGGACGGGCGGCCGGGCCGGCCGCGGGTGCGCCGGTCGGTGGCCCGGATGCCCCGCGGATCCGGGGGGACCAGCGCCAGCGCCGCCGTCCCGGCCAGGGCGGCGGCGACGAACGCCCATCGCCAGCCGACGGTGAGTCCGATCGTCGGTACCGCGAGCCCGGCGAGCAGGGTAGCGACCGGGATCGCCGACTGCTTCAACCCGAACGACAGGCCCTGCCGACCGGCCGGTACCCGCGACAGCGCCGCGTTCGAGGAGAGCTGGCCGAGTGAGTTGGCGCCCGCTCCGGCGACCAGCAGCACGGTCAGCGCCGTGAGGTTGCGCGCCAGCAGCGCCACCGCGAGCATGCTGGAGGCCGCGAGCAGGATCCCGGCGCGGGCGGCCGCCGCCGCGCCGAACCGCTCCACCACCGCGCCGGCCGGCATTGAGGTGAGGGCGCTGACGCCGAAGTAGACGGCGACGGCCAGCCCCAACCCGTCCGGTGAGAAGCCCAGTTCGTCGGCGATCTGGACGGCGAGCCCGCCGGTGAGGAACACCGGCAGCACCGAGGCGACCGTGGTGGTGACCGCGCCGACGATCACCCGGGTGCCGGGGGCGCCGTCGGCGGTGCCGACGGCGCCCCCGGCCGGCCCTCCGCCGGGCACCCCGGTCTCGTCCGTCATCGTCCGCCGGTGTGAGGCCACCGGAAGCCGTCGCTCTGCGTACACATTCCTAAACGTATCGTTGCGCGTCCCTCTTCCCCGGGACCCGTCGATTCCCTATGGTGGATGTCAGGTGGGGAGGAGCGGCGGTGCTTGAGGAGTGGCTGACGGGACCGCGCGGACGGGGCCGAGCACCGATGCCCCGGGACCTCGTCCAGAGCGTGGCCCGGGCCCTGCGCCTGCTGGACATCGTCGGCTCCGAACCGGGCCTGACCGTCAAGCAGCTCGCCCGCCGGCTCGACCTCAACCCCACCACCGCGTACCACCTGGTGCGCACGCTGGTCTACGAGGGCTACCTCATCCGCGACGACCTGGGCAACTACTGGCTCGGGCCGGCGGTCTCCGACCGGTACCGGGATCTCAGTCGCGCCCTGCGCGGTCCCCGGGAGGTCACCGAGGCGCTGCGCCGGGCGGTTGCCGAGTCCGGGTACAGCCACTACCTGGCCCGGTTCGTCGGCGGGCGGGTGTGCGTGACCGACGTCGCCGAGGGTCCGCACTCGCCCTGGCTGGAGGACCTGGTGCCCGGGTTCGACGACGGCGCCCACGCGACCGCGCTGGGGAAGGCCCTGTTGGCCATGCTGGAGCCGCATCGCCGGGAACGCTACCTGAAGGAGTCGGGGATGCGGCCGTTCACCTCCGAGACTCTCACGGACCCGGCGGCGTTCGAGCACGACCTCGCCGCCGGCCGGCGGCGGGGCATGCAGATCGAGACAGGTCAGTTCCGGGTCGGGGTGGCATGCGCCGCGGTACCGGTGATCGCCGAGGGTGACCTCTCGGAACTGTGCGTGCTCGGGGTCGCGATGCCGGTGCGGGACTTCATGCACTCGGCCCGCCAGGTACGCGACCGGCTGCTCGCCCACGCCCGGGTGATCGCCTCGCTGCTTACCGGCGAGGCGGGTGACGACTCACCGGCGCCGGATGAACCGACCGCGGCGGCGCTGCGTGGTAACCGGTACGGACGGTGACAGTCGGCAGGCGAGCCGTGGAGCGTCGGCATGGTCGCAACCGAGGAGCAGGGCCGGGCCCTGCTACGCGCCCTGCACGAGGAGCACGGTAACGCCCTGCTTGCCTACGCGCTGCGGCTCTGTCAGGGTGACCGGCAGCGGGCCGAGGACCTCGTCCAGGAGACCCTGCTGCGCGCATGGCGGCATCCGGAGTCCATGGACCCGGCCCGCGGTTCGGTGCGCGCGTGGCTGTTCACCACGGCGCGCAACGTGGCGATCGACAACTGGCGGCGTCGGGAGGCCCGCGTGTCGGAGGTGGTCACCGACCAGGTTCCGGAACGCGATCCCGGCTGGGACGAGACCGACCGGGCGGTGGAGGCGTGGGTGGTGGCTGAGGCGTTGAGGCAGCTGTCCCCCGCCCACCGACAGGTGATCATCGAGTGCTTCTACCGGGGGTGTTCGGTGGCGGAGGCTGCGGCCCGGCTCGGCATCCCGCCGGGCACCGTCAAGTCCCGCACCCACTACGCGCTGCGCGCCCTCCGGGTGGCGCTGGAGGAGGCGGGGGTGATCACATGACGTGTCCGCACCGCTTCTCCGACGGCGCGTACGTCCTGGGGGCCCTCAGCCCGTCGGAGCGTGTCGAGTTCGAACGTCACCTCACCGACTGTCCGCCGTGCGCGGAGGCGGTCCGCCAGCTGGCGCCGCTTCCCGGCCTGCTGGGACGGGTCGATCCGGCCGGGATCCTCGGAGATCCGACACCGTCCCGGCTCCCGGAGCTCCTGGCGGCGGTGACCGCGAGCCGCCGCCGGGCCAGGTTCCGGCGGCGTGTTTTCACCGCGGCGGCGGCCGCGGTGGTGGCCGTCGCCGTCGTGGTGACCGTCTGGGCTGGGCTGGGCGGTCTCCAGGGTGGCTCGGGGGAGTCACCGTTTGCCGCGCCGGCGGCGCGGAGCGCGCTGTCGCCGCCCGCCCCCGGGGCGCGGGTCCCCGCCGTGGGGGCGGTGCCCGGCGCCCAGGTGGGCGCGGTCGTGTGGATGAGCTGCTGGTACGAGGACGGCGGCGGCGGTACGCCGTACCCGCTGCGGCTGATGGTGGTGGCCGCCGACGGGTCGGTCGAGCAGGTGGCGTCCTGGCTGGTCGGCCCCGGCGACCACGTCGAACTCACCGGCACGGTCCGGTTCGACCCGTCCGAGCTGGTCCGGATCGAGGTGCAGGACCTGGCGGGCCGCACCCTGCTCGCACACGACTTCTGAGCAGCCCGGCCCGCGCGTCCGCCTGCACGGGTCCTGGGGTGTCGGGGCGGTGGACGCCGGGCCGGGCCCGCCGACCGGCCGCGCCGGTCGGCGGTGACGTCAGCGGACCCGCTCGGTGACCACCATGTTGATCAGCCAGCTCACCACGCCCACGATGAGCGCGCCGAGCACCGCGGACGGCCAGAAGTTGTCGATCTCGAACGGCAGGTTGAACTGCTGCGCGATCCAGCCGGTCAGCAGGAACAGCAGGGCGTTGACGACCAGCGCGATCAGTCCGAGGGTGAGCGCGTACAGCGCGCAGCCGATCGTCTTGATGATCGGTCGCAGCACCGCGTTGATGATGCCGAAGATCACCGCGACGGCGAGGAACGTGCCGACGGCACCGGCGGTGGTCTCGGCCTCGACCCGGATGCCGGAGATCAGCAGCGTGGCGATCCACAGGGCGACGGCGGTGGCGACGACTCTGAGCACGATCTTCATGACCGGATACTGCCATGGTGCGGCCCGGTGTGCCGCCCCGGGCGCGAACGTGCCGGTCAGGAACGCTCCAGGAGGCGGCGCAGCAGCCGGCGCTCCACGTCGGTGGGGGAGGCCGACACCGCCGCCACGGCTTGCGGGGTGACGAGCCAGCCGGTCCCGGAAAGCGGTCGCCCCGCACCGGCTGCCCGCCCGTCCCCGGCGTCGACGCCCGGCCGGAGCACCGCGCCGCGGGTACCGAGGCCACGGGCGGCGGAGACCACCGCGGCTTCCCGGGCGGTGAGCGGACCGGTGAGCACGGCGTCGGCCCGGGCGAGCGCCTCGGCGTCCGCCCCGGTGACACGGTCCCGCACCACCACGGACGCGGTCTGCGGACCCGGCGCCGCCACCGGATCCGCCCCGCCCTCCCACAGGTGGAGGGTCGGCCGGAGGGGATCGCCGTCCGGTGCGCCGCCGCCGGTGACGACGGTGAGCCCGGTGGCGCTCTCGACGAGCGGCGACCAGCCCGCCGGCCGGTCGGTGTGCACCACCACCCGTACGCCCGCGCCGAGCGCGCGCCAGGCCAGCAGCGCGGCGGTCGGCCGCCCACCGGCGAGCAGCACCCTCGCACCGCCAGGTCCGAACAGGTCGAGGCTCACCGGGCTTCCGGCGCGGTCGCGCCCCACCACCAGGCCGACCGGCTCCGGCCGTGGCGTGGCGGCGGTGCCTTCCGGATCGGGGGTGGCGGCCGTGGGGACCACGCGCCTCACCCGGGGATCCCCGTCGGCCGGCAGGACCGGCGGCAGGGTCGCCGCCAGCGGCAGCGTGGCCGCCAGACCCGGCAGGTGCTCACCGTCGAGCCGGACACCGGGGACCGGCCACCCGGTGCCGGGCCGCCCGACCGGGCGCTGTGCCGACGGAGCACCGGAGCCCGGCGGGCCACCGGAACCGGGTGGCGGCAGCGTGACCCGGAGCAGCCGGCCGTGCCCGGTGGTCGAGACGGTCACGGCCACCGCACCCGGCGGTGTCCTGACCGGGTCGGACGGCCCCAACCAGTGGCAGACCTGTCGACCGGTGGCGGTCACCAGACGGGTCCACTCCTCCCGTACCGGCGGCCCACCCGCCAACCGCCGCAGTGCGTCGGCCAGCTCCGCCGGGGACAGCGGGCGTACCCGGTCGGACGTCCGGCGTACCGCCCGGACCACCGCCTGCGGGTCGGTGCCGGCCGGGACGCGGACCGCGAGCAGCACCCAGCGCGCGAGCACTGACCCGTCCCCGGCGAGCTCCCGGTAGGAGGCGCCCGCCCGGCCCGTGCCGGCCGCCACCAGCTCGTGCACCACCACCTGAGCCGGCAGGTCGAGCGGAAGGTACGCCTCGGCCGGGGTCGCCTGCGGGTCGACGGGTCCGTCGTGGACCAGCACCACCACCGTGCCGAACCGGTCGACCAGCGTCCCCACCGCCGCACCGTCGACCCACGTCGCGACCAGCCGTGAGCCCGGCCAGACGGTGGCGAGCAGACCGTCGACCCCGGCGTCGGCGGGCACCGTGCGGGCGCGGGAGAGGAAGCCGACCACCGGCCACCACCACCGGACCAGGCGCCGGCCGCGTGCCCGGACCACGCCGGCCGCCAGCAGCAGCGCAGACACGGCCGGCAGCGCGGGCAGCATCGACAACCGGTAACCTCCCCGATACAGCAACGCGCCCATGGTAGGGGGACATGCCGACTCAACGGGGGTACGCGTACCGGCTGGGTGTACGGCGTACGGTCGCCGCCCTCCTCCGCCGGGACCCGGACCATCCGACTCAGGGGACGGTCGGCCCGGTGCTCGCCGGGGTGGTCATCGCCGCGCTGCTCGCCGGCGGCCTGGCGGCCTGGCAGCGGCTGGCGGACGCCCCGGTCGACCCGACGCAGTGGGAGGGCGTCCTGCTGGTGGAGGACGGCTCCGGTGCCCGCTACCTGTGGCGCGACGGGCGGCTGCACCCGGTGCGCAACGCCGCCTCGGCGGTGCTCCTGCTCGGTGACCCGCGGCCGCGGGTGGTGACCGTGCCGGAAGCGTTGCTGGCCGACCTGCCGCGCGGCGCCCCGCTCGGCATCCCCGGCGCGCCGGACCCGCTGCCACCGCCGGAGCGGATGGTCACCGGCGACCCGACGGTCTGCTCGGTGCCGGCGTCCACGTCACCCCCGACCGCCGTGCTGCTGGCCGGGACCGCGGCCGAGGGCGGTACCCCGCTCACCGGACAGGGGCTGCTCGTCACCGACCCGGACGGCGCGCTCCACCTGCTGTGGGACGGACGGCGGTACCGCGTACGCGACCCGGAGGTGGTGGTTCCCGCACTCGGCTGGACCGGGTGGGATCCGGTGCCGGTGGCGCCGGCGCTACCCGCGGCCCTGCCGGCCGGCCCGGACCTCGCCCGCATCCCGGTACCCGGGCTCGGCGGCCCGTCCGCGGCGGTGCCGGAGGCGCCGGTCGGACAGGTGGTGGTGACCACCGGTCAGGCGACGGGTCCGCAGTACGCGCTCGTGCTCGACCAGGGTCTGGTGCCGCTGTCGCCGTTGCAGGCGGACCTGCTGCTGTCCGATCCGACGGTGGTGGCGGCGGTGGGTCGGGCCGGGCCGCTCCCGGTGCCGCAGGCCCGGTTCGCCGCGCTGCCCCGGCTCGCGCCCTCGACCGTGGCCGGCGCCGACCTGCCCGCCCGGGTGCCGCCGCTGGCGTCGGTCGGCCGGGACGAGTCGGTCTGCGCGCGTGTGCCCACGTCCGGTGAGCCGGCGACCCTGGTGGCAGGGGCCCGGCTGCCGGACGGGGCGGCCGGCGACCCGGAGCAGTCGCTTGCGGTGGTGGTCCCGCCCGGGCACGGGATGGTGGTGGACACCGGTGGGGCGGAGGAGGATGCCGCCACGGACGGCGCGGTGGAGGACTCCGGCACCGCCCTGCTGGCCGACGGCCGGTGGCACCCGGCCACCCCGGAGGTACTGCGGATGCTGGGGTACGCCGACGTGACGCCGGTCCGCCTGCCCGCCGAGCTGCTCGTGTTGGTGCCGCGTGGTCCCGCCCTGGACCCCGCCGAGGCGGCCGTCCCAAGCTCCGGTCGAACCTGAGACGTCCACACGGTTGCAGGGGTTGTCCACAACCGATCCCGGGTTATCCACAGAAATTCCGGCAGTTGTCCACAGGTCTCTCGCGTTTTCCCCGCCAAACCGTGAGAGTTTTCCACAGGTTGGTGATCACGACTTTCCCCGCGGCGGTGGTCCGGCTACGGTTCGGCGGTACGCACGACTGTCGATCCGACGACGAGCGGGAGGTGTCCGGTGGACACGACACAGGCCCGGTCGGAGGTCATGGAGCGGGTCGCCGACCGGTTCGACGAGGTCAACGCATCCCTGCAACGCATGCTCACCCGCCTGATGAGCGACCTGGAGGCCCTGCAGGGCCAGTGGCTGGGGGCCGGTGGGCGCTCGTTCGTGCAGGCGACCACCACCTGGGCGGAGGACCAGCGGGCGCTGCAGCGGGCGCTGGCGCAGACCGCCGAGGCGCTGCGCACGGCCGGGCGCAGCTACCGGGCCGCCGACGAGCAGGCCGCCGACCTGATCTCCCGCACCACCCGCCACCGCATCGAACTCCCCCTGTGAGGTGCGCGATGAGTGACATGCTGGTCGTCAACTTCTCCGCCCTGCAGCAGGCCAGCGCGGACATCGCCCGGGCCGTGGACACCCTCCACAGCCAGCTCGCGGAGCTGGAGCGGGAGGCGGCACCGCTGGTGGCGACCTGGGACGGCGCCGCCCAAGAGGCCTACGAGCAGCGCCAGGCCACCTGGCGGCGGGCCGCCGACCACCTCACCGCCACGCTTCAGGCGATCAAGGTGGCGGTCGACCAGGCGCTCGTCGACTACCTGCAGACCGAGCGGCGCAACGCGGACCTCTTCCGGTGACGCCACGACCGGCGCGGTGACACCGCGACGGCCGGTTCCCGACATCGGCACGCAGAGTGTCCGGTTGGTCGACGCCACCACCCCCTCGTCTGGCCAATATCCCCGCCACGGTGTGTAGGTTGTACGCGACAGCACGATGCGGGACGGCGGAGGAGGTGGCACGTGACCGACTGGACACCCGCCACCGAGACCGAGGCCGCGATGCGGGACGCGCTGGCCGCCGACGACCAGGAGCTCTACTTCCGCATCCTGGCGCGGACGGAGCTGCTGCTGCCGGTCTCCTCGGATGCGATCGCCGGCCGGGCGCCCATGGGTTGGGGCACCTGGACCGCCGGCAACCGCACCCACGTGCTGGCGTTCACCTCCTCCGAGGCGATGTACCACTGCCTGGCCGAGCACGCCGGGTCGGCGCGTCGCATCCCCTACCACGAGCTCGCCGCGGCCTGGCCCAACCTCGAGTGGTGGCTGGCGGTCAACCCGGGACTGCCGATCGAGGGCTACCTGCCCGCCTGGTTCGTCTCCCAGCTGGCCCGCGGGGACGTACGGCTGCCCGGGCGCAGCGGGTCGTCGCGCACCGCCCGGGTGGAGACGCTGGGGCGGGCGCACCTGCCGCCGCCGCGGCAACCGGACGCTGCGCAGACCGGCCCGACGGTCGGCGCCGGCACCACCTCCTGGGCCTTCACCAAGCCGTCGGCCGCCCGGGCACACGTCGAGGCAGCCCCGGTGTCCGTGGGCGCGGACACGGTCGCCGTGCCCGGCGGCGCGGACACCGCCGGCGCGGTCACCGAGCCGGTCGCCGCCGCCGACGGACAGCCGGAGAGCGGCCCGGCGTTCACCCCGGCCAACGGGCTGGAGGAGGAGCTGCTCACCGCGGTCACCCACAAGGACAACGACGGGTTGCTGTCGGCGCTGCTGCTGGGCAAGGTCGTGGTGCCGCTCGCCGGGGACGCCACGCCGACCTCCGGGTCCGACGACGACGCCGTCGCGTGGCGTGCCGAGGTGCGCGACGGCGAGACGCGGGTGGTCGCCTTCACCTCCCCCGAGCGCCTGGTCGCCCATCTGGGCAGCGAGACGCCCGCGCGGGCCGTGCGGTTCGTCCAGCTCATCCGGTCCTGGCCGGACCCCACCTGGTCGCTGGTGGTCAACCCGGACACGCCGATCGCGGTCACCCTGCGCGGCTCCCAGATCGCCAGGCTCGCCAGCTCCGCGACCGAGGTGGGGTTGGACGACCGGGCCGGTGAGGCGTGGGAGGCGGGATCGGCCGCCACCGCCGCCCGCAGCAGCACCGTCGCCGTCGAGGCGCCGCCGATGCTGCAGAAGGCGGTCGCGCCCAGCCAGGTGTCGTGGTACCTGGAGCGCGGCTACGACCGGGTCTCCGGGTTCGTCCACCGGGCCAGCGAGGTGGCGCACCTGCGCACCCCTGCCCAGGTGGTCCAGGCGCTGGGCCTCACGTACGACGGCTCGCCGTTCAGCGAGACCGCCGACGAGATCTACGTGCTCAAGTGGCCGGCCTTCATCCCCAGCCTCTACCGGATCCCCTACGGTGGACGGACCGAGGCGGCGATGGCGGCGATGCAGGGCTGGGTGATCGAACGGGCACCCTTCCGCGGCAACGGGTTCGCCCCCACCGACAACGGCGACGTCATCGCCGAGTTCAAGGTGGACAGTGTGCGGCTGCCACACGGTGCGCAGCTGTGGCGGATGCGCGCCGACGGCACGTCCGAACTGGTGGCCACGTTCGACGCGGACGGTCCCACCTGGGTCGAGGCGGGCAGGTCATGATCCGCGACGGCTACGTGGCCCGGTGGCGGGGCGAGGAGTACGACGCCAGCCCCGACGGCACCTCGGTGCGCCTGTACCGCGCCACGCCCGCCGAGGGGTTCGACCAGGTCCGGGAGGACCGGTACGTGCGGGTCGTCCCGCTGTCTGAGGTGGAGCAACTGTCGTACGTGCGGACCGTGTGCACCTGGCGGGGCGAGCCGTTCATCGTGCTGGCCGAGCACGACGTGTGGCTGCGCGTCGAGTACACCGGTGGCAAGGCGCCGGTGGCCCGCTCCCTCGGGCTGGAGGAGTTCGACTTCGGCGTCTACCAGGGCTGGGTGCCCCGGCAGGAGGTCACCGACATCCGCGAACAGCGGTGGTGACCGCCGCGCCGGACGCGGCGGTCACTTCGCCCACCGCAGGATCTCGGAGGTGACCAGGTCCGGGCACTCCACGTGCAGGAAGTGGCCCACGCCGTCCACCAGCCGCCACTCGTAGTCGGCGCTGACGTAGCGGCCGGACCCCCGCGCGGTGGCCGGCAGCACCGCGGTGTCCTCCGATCCGTGCAACTGCAGCGTGGGGGTGGCGATCGGCTGCTGCATCAGCTTGACGAAGCGGTAGCCGTGCAGCCGCAGCACCGAGCGGAACGCCCACCGGTACGCCTCCAGCGCGCAGAACGAGGCCTGCGGGATCTGCATCGCCGTGCGGCACATCCGCTCGTACCCGGCGAAGTCGGCCGACTCCACCCACCGTCGCCCGCCCCAGCGGCGCAGGTACTCCCCGACGAGCGCCCCGTCGTTGCGGGACAGCACGTGCTCGTACCGGGGGATCTGGAACTTCAGCATGGGCACGGCGGCCCGCAGCTGGCCGCGGGGATCGGCCACCACGGCCGAGCGCAGCCGCAGCGGATGGGCCGCGCCGGCCACCACCAGCCGGCTGACCAGTCGTGGGTGGAACGCCGCCGCGGTCCAGGCGATCATCCCGCCGTACCCGGCACCGACCACCGTGGCGGAACGCTCGCCCAGCGCCCGGATCATGCCGGCGACGTCGGCCGCCATGGTGTAGCCATCGTACCCGCGGGGAGGCTTGTCCGACGCACCGTAGCCGCGGAGGTCCGCCGCCACCGCGCGGTAGCCGGCCTCCGCCACCATCGGCAGGACCCGGTGCCAGGCGTACCAGAACTCGGGGAACCCGTGCAGGAACAGCACCAGGGGGCCGCTGCCCGCCTCCACCACGTGGAATCGGGCACCGTTGGCATGGACGAACCGGTGCGACCACGGCCCGTCGATGAGTACGACGCTGTCGTCCACACCCGCCGCCATGCCGCGAAGCCTACCGTCGCCGCCGATCAGCGGCACAACGTGCCGGACCGACCGGTCGGTGGACAGACCGGGCACCGCCCGGATTGCCAGGGCCCGGCAGCGGCCGGAGCCGCTAGGGTGTGGGCCATGCCCGTACCCCCCGTGATCCGGGTGGCAGGCACGCCGGCTGAACTCGGCGCCGCCTACGGTGAGGCCGCCCGGGAGATGATCGGCGCCAACCTGGAGCGCTACCGTCGCCGGTTCCACGACCAGGCCGGTCTGGACGCCACCGCGCTGGCCGCCGCCGGCGAGGCGTTCCGGGAGGCCACCGTGGAGCACCATCCGCGGGTCGCCGCCATGCTGGACGCGGTCGCCCTGGGAGCCGGCGTACCCCGCGCCGAGGTGTACGCCCTCAACGGGCGTACCGAACTGCTCTACGGCAGCCCGCTCGCGGTGGAGGGGTGCACCGCGCTCGGCGTGCTGGGCACCCACACCGCCGACCGCCACCTGCTGCTCGCCCAGAACTGGGACTGGCACCCCGACCAGCGCGACATGGCGCTGCTGCTGCACACCACCGACGAACGGGGGCACACGGTGCTGGCGCTGACCGAGGCGGGCATGCTCGCCAAGGCCGGGCTGAACTCCGCCGGCGTGGGCATGTGCCTCAACATGCTCGCCACCGACCGGGACGGCCTGACCACCCCGCCCGGGGTGCCGTACCACGTGGTGCTGCGTGCCGTGCTGGAGGCCGGGCACCTGGCCGGCGCCAGCCGGGCCGCCTGCCGCACCCCGCGCAACGCCTCGATGAACCTGCTGCTCGGCCAGGCGGGCGACCCGGCCCGGGTGGACACGGTCACCGGTGGTGAGCTGCTCGACCTGGAGGTGGTGCCCGGCGACGTGGCGTGGCTGCACCCGGTCGAGGGGATGCTCGTGCACGCCAACCACCTGGAGGCGCTGACCGGTGTCCACGACATCCAGAAGGAGTGGGGGGACTCGTCGCTGTACCGGGCGGCGCGGGCGCGCCGGCTGCTCAGCCACCGGATGGCCGACCGCCCGGTGGGGGTCGACGACCTGGTGGCGGTGCTCAGCGACCACGGGGCCTACCCGCACAGCATCTGCCGGCACGTCGACGAGAACGACGATCCGCTGGAGCGGTCGCAGACCCTCTGCTCGCTGGTGATCGACCTGGATGCCCGCCGGCTCGCGGTCGCCGCCGGTCCGCCGTGCGACAGCGAGTACGCGTGGTTCGACCTCGGGTGACCGGGGTCAGCCGGCGGGACGACCGGCGGCGTCCGGGCCGGCCGCCGTGGCAAGGAACCGTTCCAGGTCCTTCCGGGAACGGATCCGGACGAACCTGAGGTGGGCGTACGCCGGGTCCGTGGACAGGGCGGCGTAGCGCTCGCGGTAGACGTGGTGCCTGGTCCACGCCCACCGGATGATCGACTGCTCCGGGTCGATCTGGACCAGATTGGACAGGGACTCCCGGTTGCCGTTCCACAGCTCCTGCCGCGCGACGACCCGCCGCAGCGAGCGCCCGACGATCTGCCGCATCACCGTCCACCGGGGCGGGTCCAGCCACACCACGGTGTCGGCGCGGCCCCAGACCAGGTCACGGACGGCGGAGTAGTTGCCGTCGACGACCCAGCCGTCACCGGCGGTCAGGTCGTCCAGGCGCTGGCGGAGCTCCTCCATCGGCAGCGGGGTCCAGCCCGGCTGCCAGTACAACGCATCGATCTCGATGAACGGCACGCCGAGCACCTGCGCCAGCGCCCGGCCGGTGGTCGTCTTGCCGGAGCCGGAGTTGCCGACGACAGACACCTTCCGCACGGGGAGCAACCCTACCCGGGCGGATGGCGACCGACCCGGAGACGACCTCCGGGTGCGGGTCAGTCGTCGCCGGACCCGCGACCCGCCTTCAGACCCGCCGCGATCAGGTCCATCACCGACGAGTCCTGCAGCGTGGTGACGTCGCCGAGCTGGCGGTTCTCGGCCACGTCCCGCAGCAGCCGCCGCATGATCTTGCCCGACCGGGTCTTCGGCAGCTCCGGCACCACGAGGATCTGCCGCGGCTTGGCGATCGGACCCAGGGTGCGGGCGACGTGCTCCCGCAGCTCCGCGAGCAGCTCCTCGGAGCCGTCCATCCCGCCGCGCAGGATGACGAACGCGACGATCGCCTGCCCGGTGATCGGGTCGGTCGCGCCCACCACCGCCGCCTCGGCCACCGCCTCGTGGGAGACCAGCGCCGACTCCACCTCGGTGGTGGAGATGTTGTGGCCGGAGACCAGCATCA
>CAZSNW010000034.1:0-16008 GCA_964608245.1 uncultured Micromonosporaceae bacterium | reverse complement strand
GGCGCGCGTCGAAGGCGTGCGAGGCCGCGACGCGGGGTGGGGGGGGGGGCGGGCGGGCGCCCCCCCCCCCCCCGCCCGCGGAGCGTCGTCAGTGGTTGATCGTGTAGACGCCCGAGCACTTTCCGCAGGTGTGCTGGGACGCCAGCAGGACGTAGCCGGACGGGACCACCAGCTTGGCGTGGCCCTTGGTGCTGGTGGACCAGCCGCTGTAGCCGCAGGAGGTGAAGCTGCTGTTGCAGGCGAAGATCCGCACCTTCACCGTCTTGCAGTCCTGATTGGTGCCCTTGTTGAGGATGGTCTCGGCCAGGGCATGATCGCTGACGCCCACGAACTCGCAGCCGAGCTCGTTGAAGAACACCCGGTCGAGGTGCATCACGCCGATGTCCCCGGTCGATGTCGCCTCGGATGCGAGCGGGGCGAGATCCGCCGGCACCCCTCCGGCCGGGACGCCGGCGGCCGCGGCGCTGGTGGTGGTCAGCCCGACCGCGGTGAGCACCGCGACACCGCACACCGCGAGGGCCTTCCACAGCCTTGTCCGGATCATCCACGTTCTCCTCTCACGTGTCGCCCGCCAACGGTCTTGCCGCTGGCGGGCGCAGGGGTCGGGTGGTGACGAAGATCTCACCAACGCCGTGAATGGACACTCAGTGTCTACATGTCAACATGTCGATTGTTCGTGATACGTATACGTGATGTACCGGGACGAGGCTCCCGCGGTGCGGGGCCACGCTCGAGGCCGGACGGCTCGCGACGGTGACGCGCGCCTTGTCGCCGGGCCGGGCGGCACCCGGCCCCCGGACAGGTCTCCGCCGGCCCGTGGGCCTGGTCCGGGTCACCGGTGGCGACCGCTGGTGGAGCGTTGGGATGATCGGACGGTCCGACGACGACGAGGGAGGCCACGTGAGCGTACGGCAGCCGGTGACCGCCGACGACCTCGAGCGCGCGGTGCAGCTGGTGGTGGAGACGTTGAGCAAGGGCGACGGCCTGGACTGGTCGGTGCCGGCCGGTGACCTGGAGTGGACGTGCCGGTTCACCGCCAGCCACGTCGCCGGGTGCCTGATGTCCTACTCGAGCCTGCTGGCCTCGCGGGCGCGCGACCGCTGGCTCGGGTACCGCCCGGCGATCGCCGACGACGCCGCCCCGGCGGTGATGCTCGAGTTCATCCAGGCCGGCGGGCAGGTGCTGGCCACCGTGGTACGCGCGAACGGCCCGGAGGTGCGCGCCTTCCACCCGTACGGGACCTCGGACCCGGAGGGGTTCGCCGGCATGGCGTGCGTGGAGCTCCTCGTCCACGGCCACGACATCGCCAGCGGGCTGGGCCTGGCGTTCGAGCCCCCGGCGGACCTGTGCGCCCGGGTGGTCGGCCGGATGTTCCCCGACGCGGCGGCGGACGCGCCCGGCGTGGACCCGTGGCGCCTGCTGCGGTACGCCACCGGCCGCGTCACCCTGCCGGGCCGGCCTACGGTCGCCCCCGACTGGCGCTGGCGGGGCGCGCCGCTGGAGGACTGACACCCGCCCGGTGGACCGGCGGTCGGCGGTGACGCGAAGCCCTGCCCGGCGGGAGCCGGCGCGACGGCCACCGCCCCGTCAGCCTCCGGCGACGCTCGGGAGCACCTGCACCTGTGCGCCGTCCGGCACCGGGGTGTCCTGGCCGGCGAGCCGCCGCACGTCCTCCCCGTCCACGTAGACGTTGACGTAGCGGCGCAGCTCGCCGGTCTCGTCCCGGATCCGCCGTTCCAGCCGCGGCCAGCGCCGCGCCACTTCGTCCAGCACGCCTCGCAGCGTGCCACCGCCGGCCACCGTCAGCCGGGAGGCGCCGCCGACCTCGCTTCGCAGCACGCCCGGCACGAGCAGCTCGACCATCAGATCTCCGCCGCGCGTACGCACAGGACATCCGGCAGGTGGGCCGCCACCAGCGTCCAGGAGTCGCCCTCGTCCCGGCTGGCGTACACCTCACCGGACCGGGTGCCGAAGTAGACCCCGACCGGGTCGGCGTCGTCGACGCACATCGCGTCTCGCAGCACCGACGGGTAGAACGGCTCCTCGGGCAGCCCCGCCGACAGCGGCTCCCAGGTCGCCCCGGCGTCCGTCGACCGGAACACCCGGCAGCGGCGGTCGACCGGGAAGCGCTCGGCGTCCGCGGTCAGCGGGAAGGTCCAGATCGTCCCGGCCCGCCGCGGGTGCGCCGCGATCGGGAACCCGAAGTCGCTCGGCAGCCCGTCGGCGATCGACGTCCAGGGGGCCCGCCGTCGTCGGACCGGTAGACGCCGTGGTGGTTCTGCGCGTACAGCCGCTGCGGGTCGGCCCCGTCCCGCGCCACCTTGTGCACGCACTGGCCGAACTCCGGCCACGGGTCGGGCAGGAAGTACGCCTTGATGCCGGTGTTGCTCGCCTGCCAGGTCTTCCCGCCGTCGGTGGTGCGGTAGACCCCGCCGGTGGACATCGCGACGAGCACCTCGTCGGTGACCGTCGGGTGCGGCAGCACGGTGTGCACCGCCTGACCGCCGAACCCGGCGCCCCACTCGGGTCGGTGCGGGTGGTCCCACAGCCCGCGGACCAGCTCGTAGGTCACGCCGCCGTCGTCGGAGACGAACAGCGCCGAGGGCTGGGTGCCGGCGTACACCCGGTCGGGCCGGGACGCCGGCCCGGGGGCGATCTGCCACACCCGCTCCAGGCTGGCCCCGGTGTCCTCCGGGAACGCCACCGGCGCCCGGTCCGGTTCCCGCCAGGTCCGCCCGAGATCGTCCCTGGTGGCGAGGCTCGGCCCGAAGTGCGAACTCGTCACCCCGGCCAGCAGCCGCGGGGTCGACCGTCGGGTGTCGATCGCCACCGCGTACACCGCGGTCATCGGATGGTGCGGCCCGGAGACCCGCCAGGTGGACCGTCCGTCGTCGCTGCGGGCCAGGAACAGCCCCTTGCCCGTCCCGATCGCCAGCAGGGTCGCCATCGTGCCCCTCTCGTCCCGCGAGCCGGCGGTGCCACGGGACCGCGAGGAACCGGAGACCGACGAGCTCGACTGCACGGCGATTGTGCACCGGCGGTACGACACGCGGCGCCTGTCGACGCCGACCGTCGTCGACGGCCCCCTGTCCGGAACCGGCGGCCGTCCCACACCGTCCATGGCATCGCGCACCCGACCCGACCGGGTCTCCGGTCCGGCGCACGGCCGGACCGGAGACCCGGGGGCGCCGGCCGGTCACACACCCGCCCCCCGGCCGACCGGCCGGCGCCCGGGCCCAACCACACCCCGGGACCGCCGTGTCCGGGGTGTGATCGGGCGGTCCGTCACGCGGGTCGGCCGGTCACCGGCCGACCCGCGTCACCACGTCCGTGGATCCGCGTCCTACGCGGGTTCGTTACCCGGCCGCCACTTGATGGAGCAGCCGACGCTGGGAGCGTGCGGCTCCGGCACCGGCTGGCCGGCCAGCACCAGGTCCACCGCGGCCCGCAGCGACTCGCCGGTGGGCGTGGTGCCGCTGCGGGGGCGGGAGTCGTCGAACTGGCCCCGGTACGCCAGCCGGCGCTCACGGTCGTAGAGGAAGAAGTCCGGGGTGCACGCCGCCCGGTACGCCTTGGCTGTCTGCTGCGACTCGTCGACCAGGTACGGGAAGGTGAACCCGGCCCGCTGCGCCTGCTCGACCAGGTGCTCCGCAGCGTCGTCCGGGTAGTTGGTGACGTCGTTGGCGCAGATGCCGACGGTCGCCAGACCCCGCTCGGCGTACTCGCGGGCGAAGGCGCCGAGTTCCCGCTCCAGGTGCCGCACGTACGGGCAGTGGTTGCTCAGGAACACCACCAGCAGCGCCGGCGCGTCGGCGAAGTCCTTGAGCGCGACCTCGCCCGCGCCGTCGGCGCGCGGCAGGCGGAAGTCCGGCGCCGGAGTGCCGAGCGCGACCATGTAGGAATTGACAGCCATGCCCACCATTCTGCCCCCGCGGCGCGAGTCCTACCCGGTCGTCACGGAGGAAGGACCGGTCCGGCAGGCCGGCGCACGGGTTGCCGCAGGCGGCCTGCGAGTTGCGGCAGGAGCTGCCGAGGTGGCCGACCCGGCCGCCCGGCACCAGTCTTCGAAAGAAGACTTGCGAAAGGGTTCTTTAGAGGACTACGCTTCCGTCATGCCGCGTGGCGACGAGGCACCGACGACGGGTGGCGGGGCACGGACGGTCGGCGGCACCGACCGGTCACCGGGGGCGCGCCCCGCGCCCCGCGCCCTGCGGGATCCCCGTGAGCTGCGGGCACTCGCCCATCCGCTGCGGCTGGAGATCCTCGAGCTGCTGGTCCGGCACGGGCCGCTGACCGCGACCGAGGTGGCCGAGCACGTACAGACCGAGTCGCCGGCCAACTGCTCCTGGCACCTGCGGCAGCTCGCCCGGTACGGCTACGTGGAGGAGGCGGGCACCGGACCGGGTCGGCAGCGGCGCTGGCGCCTCGTCCCCCACTCCACGACGGTCGAAGCCATCGGGGACGAGACAGCGGAACTCGCCCGGGCCGTCGACGCCTTCCAGGACGTCCTGCTCGAGCGAGAGGTGGCCGCCCTCCGGGAGTGGCAGGCACATCGGCGGCAGGACGACCCACAGTGGCGCGAAGCCAGCTTCAACATGCACAGTCACGGATGGGCTACCGCCGAGGAGATGGCGGCGTTCCAGGCCGAGTTCATGGACCTGTTCGCCCGCCACCCGCTCAGCGACCCGGGCCGGATCGACCCGGCCAACCGGCCACCCGACGCCCGGCCGGTCCGACTGGTCGCCTGGCTCATCCCCCATCCGGCCGCCGGCCCGCCGGACCGGACCGACGCGGCCGGCGGCACCGGAAGCGACATCGAGAGGACCAACCGCCGTGACCGGTGAGCCCGTCCTGGACGTGGTGAACGTCACCAAGGTCTACCGCGGTGGCGTACGCGCCAATGTGGACATATCGTTGCAGGTTCACGCCGGCGAGGTCTTCGGCCTGCTCGGCCACAACGGCGCCGGCAAGACCACCCTGCTGTCGCAGGTCGTCGGCCTCCTGCGCCCCACCAGCGGCACGATCCACATCTGCGGCCGCGACGCGGTCGCCGACCCCGCGCACGCCAGGCGGGTCTGCTCCATGCAACCGCAGACCAAGGCACCGCTGGACGGCGTGACCCCGCGGGAAGCGATCGAACTCATGGCCCGCATCCGCGGTGCCACCCGCCGGGAGGCCCGCCGGCGAACCGACGAACTCATCACCGCGCTGGACATCGGCGCGTGGGCCGACACCCGGGGCGACCGGCTGTCCGGTGGCGTCCAGCGGCTCACGGCGTTCGCCATGGCCGCCGCCCGCCCGGGACGGCTGGTCATGTTCGACGAGCCGACCAATGACGTCGACCCGGTCCGTCGGCGGTTGCTGTGGCGGCAGGTCCGGGCGCTGGCCGACGACGGTGCCGCGGTGCTCCTGGTCACCCACAACGTCATCGAGGCCGAACGCGCCGTCGACCGGCTGGCGATCCTCGACCATGGCCGGGTGGTCGTGCAGGGCACGCCGTCGGAGCTGCGCGGTGGACAGTCCGACCAGTTGCGACTGGAGGCCGCCGCCGTCAGCCCCGACGTCGCCCGCGAACTCGCCACCGCCTTCGACGGCGGCCAGGCGGTGGCTCTCGGGCGTCGGATGGTCGTCCCGGTCGACGCCGACCGCCTGGCGGCTGCGCTGCGCTGGGCCCGGGAACAGCAGGCCGTCGGTCGGATCGACGAGTTCTCCTTCACCCCGGTGAGCCTGGAGGACATCTACATCCGCGTGGTCGGTCAGCCCGCAGAACCGAACCAGGAGAGCGACGATGCGGTACTGGCTCCGTAGTTACACGCTGATGCTGACGTGGAACACGCTGCGGATGCGCGCGGACCTGCCGGTGTTCCTGGTGCTGCAGACGATCATCGCCGGCGGCATCGTGGTCGGCTTCTCCCTGCTGATCCCGCAGATCGACGCGGAATCGGCACTCTACCTCACCACCGGAGCGATGACCGTCTCCCTCATCACCATGGGTACGGTGCTCGCGCCGCAGGTCGTCTCCCAGCAGAAGGAGCGCGGTCTGCTCGACTACCTGCGGTCGATGCCGGCACCGCGGCTGGCCATGCTCGCCGCGGACGCCACGGTGTGGGTGACCGTGGCGCTGCCGGGCCTGGCGGCCACGCTCGCCGTGGCCATGTTGCGGTTCGACCTGGACGTGTCCCTGAGCCCGTGGGTGCTGCTCGCCGTCCCACTCGTCAGCGCCGGCAGCGTGGCGGTCGGCTACTGCATCGCCTACACCGTCAAGCCGGTCCTGGTCGGGATGGTCACCAACATCTTCATGATCGTCGCGCTCATGTTCGCGCCGGTGAACTATCCGGCCGAGCGGCTTCCCGACTGGGCGCAGGAGGTCCACCGGTGGCTGCCGTTCCAGTACATGGCGCAGGCGATCCGGGAGACGGTCCACAGTCCGGACGGCAGCCTCCCGGTGACCGCGTTTGTGGTGCTGCTCGCCTGGGCGGTGCTGGGCCTCACGGTCACCTCCCGGGTCATGACCCGACGCGGCTAGGGCCTTACGCCCGCCGGTCCGGGCGTACCGCCGCGGCTACGATGGCCCCGATGAAGAAAACGGCACCCGTGGAGCGGTTCCGCCACCACCCGGCGATGGCGGTCGCGGGCATGATCGTCACCCTCAGCACCGTCTCCCTCGCCGCGGCCAGCGGATGGCTGCTCCTGGTGGCGCTGCTACCGCTGGTCTGGACCGTGTGGGCGTGGCGGTCGGGCACCGACGCCGACCACCGGGGCCTGCGGGTGCGGGCGCTGCTGGCGACGCGCCTGGTCCCCTGGTCGGCCGTCGAGCGGATCGCCGCCGTGCGACCGAACCGGGTGGTCGCCACCCTCACCGGCGGCTCGACGCTGCACCTCGTCGCGGTCACCGCCGAGGACCTGCCGCGACTCGTGGCCGTGCACGCCCCGGCCAACGGCAGGGCCTGACCCGGTCGCCACACCGGTCCCATGGTCCTCATCGGTCACTCGAGTCATCGTGTGTCCCGCTCGTGAACAGTTGATCCGGAACGCCGGCTTCCCGGGGTTTGCACAGGTTGCCGCTAGGCTGGGCGGGTGACGACCGCGAGCCCGACGACCCGGACGCTCTCCGCGCTGGTGGTGGCCTCCACCCTGATGCTGGCGACCGCGTGCGGCGACCGGCCGGAGCCCGACGGTCCTGACGGCTCGCCGGGGCAGCCCACCGGGTCGCCGACCGCTCCGGCGACCGGGCGGATCACCGACGAGGTCGAGGTGCTCGCCACCGGCCTGTCCGTGCCGTGGGCGGTCGCGTTCCTGCCGGACGGGGACGCCCTGGTGACCGAGCGCACCACCGGGCGCATCCTGCGCCTCGACCCGGACCGACCGGGGCAGCTCACCGAGGTGCAGCGGATCCCGGTCGACCCGGCGGGCGAGGGCGGGCTGCTCGGCATCGCCGTCTCCCCCGACTACGAACGGGACGGGCTGGTCTACGTGTACTACACGACCGACACCGACAACCGGATCGCGCGGTTCCGGCTCGGCGGCGAGCCGGAGCCGATCCTCACCGGCATCCCGTCGGCCGGCAACCACAACGGCGGCCGGCTGGTGTTCGGGCCCGACGGCTACCTCTACGTCGGCACCGGCGACGCCGGGGTGCGCGAACGCTCCCAGGATCTCGACAGCCTCGCCGGGAAGATCCTGCGGATCACCCCGGACGGACAGCCCGCGCCCGGCAACCCGTTCGGCACCCGCGTGTGGGCGTACGGCCTGCGCAACGTCCAGGGCCTCGCCTTCGACGCGGACGGCCGGTTGTGGGCCACCGAGTTCGGCCAGAACGCGTTCGACGAGATCAACCTCATCGAACCGGGCGGCAACTACGGGTGGCCGGTGGTCGAGGGACCGACCGCGGACGCGCGGTACCGCGACCCGGTCGCCGCGTGGCCGCCCGCGGAGGCCTCCTGCTCCGGCGCGGCCGTGGTCGGTACCACGCTGGTCGCCGCCTGCCTGCGCGGCCAGCGGCTGTGGCTGCTGGAGCTCGACGGTGACCGGCTCTCCGGCGAGCCGCGCGCGATGTTCACCGGGGAGTACGGGCGGCTACGTGAGGCGGTGGTGGCACCGGACGGCTCGCTGTGGCTCACCACCTCCAACTGGGACGGCCGGCTGCCCGGCGGCCCCGGCCCGGACGACGACCGGATCCTGCGGGTGGCGGTGCGGTCGTGACCGGCGACTGGACAACCCGGTTCCGCCAGCTGCTGGGCGTGGTGGCGTTGCTGGTGGTGACCGCGGCAGGGATGGCGATCGGGATCACCCTGGGCGCCCGGGTGATGGGCGACGTCGGGCCGTTCCACGCCGAGTTCCGCCTCACCCCGACCACCACCGGCGGCACCTCGGTGGACATCCCGCCGCTGGGGTCGCTCCACTTCGACACCCACGACGGACCCGCCCACCTCACCGTCGCCCTCGGGTCGCTGGACCAGGCGCGTACCCAGGCGATGATCGACGATCCGACGCAGATCAGCCGGTTCAGCCGCACGGTCGCCGACGACGTCCGCGACGGCATCGTCCGGCTCGGCTTCGCCGGCGCGGGCGCGGCGGTGCTCGGTGCGATGGCGCTGTCGGCGCTGGTGTTCCGCGACGTCCGGCGGGTCGCGTGGGCGGGCGGGCTGGCGCTGGCCGTCACCGCGGCGAGCCTCGGGATCGGCGGCGCCACCGTCCGCCTCAACGCGGTGGAGGAGCCCCGCTACGAGGGGCTGCTCGTCCACGCGCCGGCGCTGGTGGGTGACGTCCGTCGGATCGCCGACGAGTGGGAGCGGTACGCCCGCCAGCTGCAGGACATGGTGGTCAACGTCACCCTGCTGTACACCACCGTCTCCGACCTGCCGGTGTTCGAACCGGACGCCCAGCTCACCCGGGTGCTGCACGTCTCCGACCTGCACCTCAACCCCAACGCGTGGTCGGTGATGCAGACGGTGGTGGAGCAGTACGACATCGACCTGATCATCGACACCGGCGACATCGTCGACTGGGGCACCGGGGGCGAGTCGGCGTACCTGGACGGCATCACCCGCATGCGCGTCCCCTATGTCTATGTCCGCGGCAACCATGATTCCCCGGGGGTGACCCAGGCGGCGGTCGCCGAGCGGCCCAACGCGGTCGTGCTGGACAACGAGGTGGTCACGGTCGCGGGGCTGACCATCGCCGGGATCGGCGACCCGCGGTTCACGCCCGACCAGAGCACCGACCCGTTCGACGGCGACCCGGACCTGAGCCGGCAGCGGGTGGTGGAGTCCGGCGAGCAGTTGGCCGAGACCATCCGCCGCCAGGTACGCCCGGTGCACGTCGCCGCGGTGCACGACCCGCTCGCGGCCGGGCCACTGGACGGGCTCGTCCCGTACGTCCTGGCCGGGCACACGCACCGCCGGTCGGTGGGGCCGGTGACGGGGCCGCTCCCCGAGGGCGAGCAGCTCGACCCGGGACAGACACTGCTGCTGGTCCAGGGCTCGACCGGCGGCGCCGGGCTGCGCGGGCTGCAGGGCGAACACCCGGCGCCGCTGGCGATGTCGGTGCTGTACTTCGACCCCACCGGCCGGCTGGTCGCCTACGACGACATCGCCGTCGGTGGGCACGGCCTGTCCGAGGTGACCCTGCAGCGTCACGTGCTGCCGCTTCCGGCCGACGCGGAGGCCGACCCGCTGGAGGCGGACACCACCCCACCGCCGACCTCGGCACCGACGCCCTCGCCGGGCACCCCGCGCTCCCCCACGCCCAGTGGGCGACGGCGCGGATCAGCGCTGGCCACGCGTACCGGATGACGGTCCGGACCCCGGACGTGAGCGGGGCCAGAGGACCGTTCCACGGTCCTCCGGCCCCGCCGGACGGTTCACCCCACCAGGTCCCGGGTCGCCGGTGACCGGGTCGCCCCGGTCACCGGGTCACCGGGTCGCCCGGGTCACAGGCCCGAGCACTGCCCGGCCTTGGGGCCGAGCACCTGGTTCGGCACACCGTTGTTGACCGGTGGCGGCACGTTCCCGCTGCAGGACAGCGGACCCGTGATGGAGTTGCCGGCCACCACGGTCGGGGTGTCACCGGTGATGTTGTTGGTGACGCTCACCGGGCCGATCACCTTGTTACCGGAGATCACCACGGTGCCGGTGCTCCCGGTGACGGACAGCGGACCGGTCACCGAGGTGCCGGTGATGTCCACCACCGTGGCACCGGAGGTGGACAGCGGACCGGTCACCGAGCTGTCGGTGAACGTCAGCACCGAGGCGCCGGTGCTCGACACCGGGCCGATCACCGAGGCGCCCGTGGCGATCAGGCCGGCGCCCGGCTTCACCTGCACCGGGCCGATGACGCGCGCGCCCTCGGCCAGGCAGGTGACACCGCTCGACACCACCAGCGGACCGGTGTGCGTACCGGTGATGGTCTGGTCGCAGGTGATGGTCTCCTCGACCACGGTGAGGGTCACCGGCACGGTGATCCGCGGGTTGTGCGGGTCGTTGCTGTCGACGCAGAGCAGCGCCTCGTACTCGCCCGGCGCAAGGCCGGTCGCGTCGAAGGTCACCGTCACGTCGGAGCTGTCGCCCGGCGCGGTGGTGCCGGCGGCCGGCGACACCGACAGCCAGCTGATGTCGGTCGGGTTGTCGCATACGTGGGCGCTGGTGTACTCGACCGTGTCGATCCCGATGTAGTCACCGTTGGACCCGAAGAACCCGGAGTCGGTGACGAAGTACCGGAACGCGAGCCGGCCGGTGGCGGGCCCGTCGAGACCCTCGATGGTGATCTCGAACCGGGTCCACTCGTCCGGGTAGCCGCCGACCTCGAGGTTCGGGTTGATCGACAGCAGCAGGTGGGTGAAGTCACCCACGCTGGTGGCCGAGTTGCCGACGTTCGTGCTGGCACCCGCGGTGCTCATCCGCACCTCCAGCCGGTCGGGGAAGCTGCTCCCGATCGACCGGGTCCAGAAGGTGAGGGTGTCGCCGTTCCGCAGGGTGACCACCGGGGTGATCAGCCAGTTGCTGATCGTCCCGATCAGGTCGGTGTTCTCGAAGTCCGCCGCGATGTACGAGTCCGGCGGACCGTCGTGGGCCGGGAAGAGCGACGCGATGCCCTGGTACCAGCTGGTGAACCCGACGGGCGAGCTGTTGTTGATCATCACCCAGCCGTTGCCCGGCAGCGTGGTGATGTCCTCGAAGCCCTCCGCGAGTTCGGTGGCGAGGATCGACCCATCGGTCGGCAGAGCGCTGACCGATGCGCCGGTCCGCAGCGGCGCGAGGTCCGCCACGTCGGCCAGGGCCGACCGCATCGCCCGGTCACCGCCGGTCGCCATCGGGGTCCGCTGGAACATCTCCGGCCGCAGGCCGAGGCTCCCCACGGTCGCCTCGGTCTCGGTGATCCGCCACTCCAGCGGGCCGGTGCCGGCGTTGCCGATCCGCAGGGTCTGCGTACCGACGGTGCCGGCCGGCTGGGTCGCCTCCAGCTCCGCCGGCGTCACCGTGATCACCGGCAGGTCCTCGACGGACAGGGTCACCGGCACCACAGTGGCCGGATTGACCGGGTCGTTGGACTCCAGGCACAGGGCCGCTTCGAGCACCTGGCCCGCGGTCAGGCCGGTCGAGTCGAAGGTGACCTCGACGGTCTGCGACCCGCCCGGCGGGACCGAGCCGGACTCCGTGGACATCGAGAACCACGGGGTGTCGTGCGGAGCGTCGCACGAGCCCTCGACCAGGCCGGTCACGCTCATGACCATGTGGAAGCCCGGGAACCCGATCGCGGCGGTGTCCGTCGGATTCGGGAGCCCGCAGGAGGCCGACCGCAGGTAGGACGGCGCGGTCTGACCCAGCCCGTTGGAGCCCATGAAGAACCGGCCGACACCGGCGAGGTCCGCCGCGTCGATCTCCATCACCAGGGTGGAGCCGGCCGGCACCGTCACCGAGACCGGCACGGTCACGACGGACGTCGTGGTCGCCGGCAGCAGGTGGTCGGTGAAGCCGAGCAGTTCGAAGTTGCTGTACGCGAACGGCCCGGCCGGGTTGATCATCCGGTAGAGGTTGATCCGGATGGTCTGCGCCGTGGCGGATTCGACGCCGAACGACACCGAGGTCACCTCGAAGTCGCCGGTGACGCCGAAGTCGCTCAGACGGAACTGCCGCAGGTACCCGTTTTCGACGGTGGTGATGCCGCCGTCGGACGAGCACGCCACCGCGTTGCCCGAGATGACGACGTCAGACGCCGAGTGGGTCACCGTCACCGGCAGCGAGCCGGCGCCCGGCTCCGCGACGTTCCAGTGCAGCGTCGCGTTGCCGTCGTTGCGGATCACCAGCTCGGTGGTCACCTGCTGGTCCGGCGCCTGGGACGACTCCAGGTGGGCCGGCTGCACGGAGATCGACGGCGAGGTCTGGACCGGGATCACCACGACCGGGTAGTGGACCGAGGCGATCGCCAGACCGTTGCCGTGGGTGTCGTCGGTGACGAGCCGCACGTCGCCGAAGACGAAGTCGCCCTTCGGCGCGTCGGTGACGTCGACCGTGACCGTGATCTCCTGGGTGCCGTTCGGCGCGATGGTGAACTCCGACGGCGTCACCGTCACCGTCACGCCGTCGGCGGCGGTGGTCACCGCGGTGTAGGTCGCGGTGGTGTCCGCCACGCTGCGGACGGTCCGGGTGAAGGTGCAGACGTCGGGGCACGACCGGCTGACCATGCTCGGCACGTTCAGGGCCTTCGGGTCACCGCCGGCCGCCGGGTTGGCCGCCAGGAAGTTCTCGTAGGTCTCGTGCATGACCAGACCCACCCGGGCGGCCGCGGACAGGTCCACCCGACCCGAGCCCTGGTCGAACGGGTCGGCCGGCGTGACACCGTCCTCCTTGACCAGCACGTCCGGGTTGGCGGTACCGGCCAGCGCCGACCGGATCTCCGCCGGGGACCAGTCCGGGTGCAGGGCCTTCAGCAGGGCGGCCGCGCCCGCACCGTGCGGGGAGGCCATCGAGGTGCCCTGGATGATGCCGTACTGGACCGGGTCACCACCGGAAGCGTTGAACGCCGCCAGGATGTTCACACCCGGCATGGTGAAGGTCGGCGCCAGCACCTCGAAGCTGCTCGGGCCGCGGGAGCTGAAGCCGGCGACCACGTCCTCCCAGTCCTCGTTGAGGAACACCTCGACGGCGGAGTTCAGCCGGGCCGTGACGGTGCCCGTGGACGGGTCGGTGAGCAGGTCGACCAGCGCCTCCCCGCTCACGTTGTCGATCATGACGGCCGGCCTCGTGGTGCCCTCGAGGCCACCGGGCGCGATCGGCGGCCCGCCCACGTTGTTGTAGAAGACCACCGCGACCGCGCCAGCGGCCACCGCGTTGGCGAGCTTGTCGGGGAAGGTGCAGGTACCACGCTGGATGAGCGCAACCGCACCCGCGAACGACCCGGCCGGGAAGGACGAGCACCCGGTCTGGTTGCCCGGCGAGACCGTACCCGCCCACCGGATCGGCGCGGTGATGTCGGTGGTGAGCTGGGCACCATCACCCGGCGCTGCCGGCAGGGCGGTCAGCCCGGACACCGGGGCGCCGTCCTCGAACACGTCCACGGTGTGGCCGATCACCCGCTCGTGGGTGCTGGCCGCCACCGCCGCGTTCCACGGACCGGTGTGCGCCACCGTGCCGGCGCCGGGGCCGTCGTTGCCCGCGGCCGCGGCGACGAAGATGCCGGCCTGGTACGCCTCGAGGAACGCCTGGTCGACCAGGTCGTTCCACGGGTTGTCGGAGCCGGAGATGGAGTAGTTGAGGACGTCGACGCCGTCGGCGATCGCCTGGTTCACCGCCGCCACGCTGCTGGTGGTCGGGCAGGTCGGGAAGCAGACCAGGTAGGAGATGATGTTCGCCCGCGGCGCCACACCCTGGATCTCGCGACCGACGAGATCGTTCCCGACGGTGAACTCAGCCTTGTGGATGTTGCCGGCGATGGTGCTGGCGACGTGGCTGCCGTGACCGTCGGCGTCCTGCGCGTTCGGCGAGCTCGGGTGGAAGTTCCACGCACCGATGAGCTTGTCGTTGCAGATCGGCTCGTGGTTGGGGTGCGACGGGTCGCAGACCCCGACGAAGTTGCCCGACCCGAACGGGTTGGTGTGGACGTACCCGTCACCCGGGGAGACCGCAGCGAACGACGGGTGGTGCGGGTTGATGCCGGTGTCGAGCAGGCCGACGATGACACCCTCGCCCCGGGTACCCACGTCGCTGCCGGTCTCGCCGTTCCAGATGCTGAACGAGCCGATGAGCCCGTGGCTGGTGTCGGTGGTCAGCTCACGCACCTCGTCCGGCACGACCTCGGCCACGCCCGGCAGGGACGCCACCCGGCCGGCCTCCTCCGCGGTCAGCTGGACCGCGAAGCCGTTGATGACGTTGCGGTAGCTGAACCGCACGTTGATCTTCCGCCCCAGCTCGCGTTCGATCGCCTCGCGTACGCTGGTCTGCCGGTCGGACAGGTAGCCCAGGTACGCCGTGCTGGCCTTGCTGGCCACGTCCAGCTTCGCGGCGCCGGTCACCCGCGGGCTGGTCGGCGCCAGACCCGGGATGCCACCGGGGTACGTGGCGAGCGACGGCTCGGCGAGCCGGACGATGTACAGGCCGGTCGGCGACTCCGGCACGGTGCTCGCCGCGGCGATCGAGGCACCGTCCGAAGTGTCCGGCGCCGCCGGGGTCAGTGACGGCTGTGCCACCACCGGTTGCGCCATCGCGACCACCAGGCCGGTGGTCGCGACCAGTGTCGACAGTCTGAGTAACCTTCGTGAACCCACCAGGGTCCCTCTACGAGGTCGTGCCACCTCGGCTCCTCCCACTTGGTACCGACAGGGCCCCCGTGCACCTGGGTGTGACAATGGGCAACCTATAGAGGGCCGTCGCGGTGGGCAAGATGAGCAACCGGGACAAAGCGCCACCGGTTTCCGGCCGCCACCGGTGTTGCGGGATCTGCAGCGCTCAATGCGGACAGGTCCGAACCGGATACGACCCGTGAAAGGTGATCGATACCGGCAGAAGTGCCGGTATCGATACGGGACAGAAGTGGGCACGACCGCCCAAGGCGCGGCCGTCCGCCCCGGGGCGGCGGGGATGCGACGGGGCCGGAGGACCGGGAGGTCCTTCGGCCCCGTCCGTTTCACCCGACCGGGTCACCCGGTCACCGGTGCATCACCGCGGACGGTTCCGCGCTGGGAGCGGATCCGTCACCGCCACGGTGGAGACGCCGGTCAGGCCACGCCGAGCCGCTGGAGGATCAGTTCCCGGACCGCGCGGGCGTCGGCCTGGCCGCGGGTCGCCTTCATCACCGCCCCGACCAGGACACCGGCGGCCGCGACCTTGCCGGACCTGACCTTCTCGGCCACGTCCGGGTTGGCGGCGATCGCCTCGTCCACCGCGGCGGTCAGCGCCGCGGTGTCGGAGACCACCTCCAGGCCCCGGGCGGTCATCACCTCGACCGGGTCACCCTCGCCCGCGAGCACCCCCTCCAGCACGGTGCGGGCCAGCTTGTCGGTGAGCCTGCCCTCGGCCACCAGCGTGGCGAGTTGCGCCACCTGGGCGGGGGTCACAGCGAGCGCGGTCAGCTCCACGCCGGACTCGTTGGCACGCCGGGACAGCTCGCCCAGCCACCACTTGGCGGCCGCCTCCGGGGTCGCTCCCTCGGCCACCGTGGCCTCGACCAGGTCGAGCGCCCCGGCGTTGACCAGCGCCTGCATGTCCTTGTCGGACAGTCCCCACTCCCCACGCAGCCGCTGACGCTTCAGGCGCGGCGGCTCGGGCAGGCTCGCCCGCAGCTCCTCCACCCATGCCGGGTCCGGCGCCAGCGGCACCAGGTCCGGCTCGGGGAAGTACCGGTAGTCGGTGGCGGTCTCCTTCGACCGCCCCGAGGTCGAGGTGCCGGTGTCCTCGTGGAAGTGGCGGGTCTCCTGCACGATTCGGCCGCCAGCGTCCAGCACCGCCGCCTGCCGCAGGATCTCGGCCCGGACCGCCCGCTCCACGCTCCGCAGCGAGTTGACGTTCTTGGTCT
>CAZSNW010000033.1:0-16085 GCA_964608245.1 uncultured Micromonosporaceae bacterium | reverse complement strand
CCATGGTGTGGCCGATGGTGCCCGCCGGCACCAGCAACGACGAGATCATGTCCGCCCGGGGCGTGCGCCCCATCTTCGACGACGACGACGCCTGACGGAGAAAGGGGCGCACGATGAGCAAGCACACCCTGTCGGTGCTGGTGGAGAACAAACCGGGGGTGCTGGCCCGGGTGGCGGGCCTGTTCTCCCGTCGGGGCTTCAACATCGACTCCCTGGCGGTGGGGGAGACGGAGCAGAAGGGAGTCTCCCGCATCACCCTGGTGGTGAACCTGGCCGACTCCCCGCTGGAGCAGGTGACCAAGCAGCTCAACAAGCTCGTCAACGTTCTCAAGATCGTCGAGCTGGACCCGGCCGAGTCCGTCCAGCGGGAGCTGCTGCTGGTCAAGGTGCGCGCCGAACGGCATCTGCGGGCGCAGGTGATGGACACCGTGAACCTGTTCCGTGCCCGCGTGGTCGACGTCTCACCGGACACGTTGACCATCGAGGCGACCGGCACCTCGGACAAGATCGAGGCGCTGCTGCGGGACCTGGAGCCGTTCGGCATCAAGGAGATGGTCCAGTCGGGCCTGGTGGCGATCGGGCGCGGTTCCCGGTCCATCACCACCGGTCCGGCCCTCCGGCATTCGTGACCCGGCCGCCGACCCGGCCGTCCGACGACGCCGCCGACCGATCGACACGTGAACATGAAGGAGCACGGCATGGCCGTTGAGATCTTCTACGACGACGACGCCGACCTGTCCCTGGTCGCCGGCCGCACGGTGGCGGTCATCGGCTACGGCAGTCAGGGCCACGCGCACGCGCTGTCCCTGCGGGACTCCGGGGTGGACGTGCGGGTGGGGCTGCCCGAGACCTCGGCCAGCCGGGCGCGCGCGCAGGAGGACGGGTTCCGGGTGCTCACCCCGGACGCCGCCGCCGCCGAGGCGGACCTGGTGATGGTGCTCGCCCCGGACACCGCCCAGGCGAAGCTGTTCCGCGAGCAGCTCGCCCCGGCCCTCACGCCGGGCAAGGCGCTGTTCTTCGGCCACGGCTTCAACATCCGCTACGGGCTCATCACCCCGCCGGAAGGCGTGGACGTGGCGATGGTGGCGCCCAAGGGCCCCGGCCACCTGGTCCGCCGGGTGTTCGTCGACGGCAAGGGCGTGCCGGTGCTCGTCGCGGTGGCGCAGGACGCCACCGGTGGCGCGTTCCCGCTCGCCCTGTCGTACGCCAAGGCGATCGGCGGCACCCGCGCCGGCGCGATCCGCACCACGTTCGAGGAGGAGACCGAGACCGACCTGTTCGGCGAGCAGGCGGTGCTGTGCGGTGGCGCGGCCGCGCTGGTGCAGGCGGGCTTCGAGGTGCTCACCGAGGCCGGGTACGCCCCCGAGGTCGCGTACTTCGAGTGCCTGCACGAACTCAAGCTCATCGTCGACCTGATGTACGAGGGCGGGCTGTCGGGCATGCGGGAGAGCGTCTCCGACACCGCCAAGTACGGCGACCTCACCCGCGGCCGTCGGGTCGTCGACGAGCGGGTGAAGGAGGCGATGCGCGGCATCCTCGCCGAGATCCGCTCCGGCGCGTTCGCCAAGGAGTGGGTGGACGAGGACGAGGCCGGCCGGCCCAACTACCGCCGGATGCTGGAGGAGGCGGCGGGTCACCCGATCGAGGCAACCGGTCGGGAACTGCGGGCCATGATGAGCTGGATCCGGCGGTAACCACCCCAACGTCCCGTAAGTCACGGACGGACCGGACCGGCACCACCCGGGCCGGTCCGTCCGGAACGCAGGAGCCTGATTCCGGACTTGTCCGGAATCGCCGATCGCTTCGGCATTGCCACGCGCCCTTGTCCGGGCGGTACGGTCACCGCATGCGACTCGAACGTCCTCACCGTGCCGAGCGTTTCGGCGCCGTCCGCATCCACGAGCTGCAGCGCATCCTGGAGCTGGACGGCGGCTACGACAAGGGCGACGAGACCGCCGCGACCGTCACCGTGTCGCCGGAGGAGATCCGCGAGGCGGAACGCGACATGGTCGTGGTGGTGCCCTGCATGAACGAGACCCGGCGGGTGATCGAGGGTGTGCTCGCCGGCATCCCGCACGAGTGCCTGATCGTGCTGGTCTCCAACAGCGCGCGGGAGCCGGTCGACCGCTACACCCTCGAGTCGCAGCTGCTGGAGACGTTCTGCCGGATCAGCGGCCGGCCCGGCATCGCCGTGCACCAACGGGATCCGGGGCTGGCCGCGGCCATGGCCGCCGCCGGCCTGTCGGAGATCGTCGACAGCGCCGGCCTGCTGCGCACCGGCAAGGGCGAGGCGATGCTGGTGGGGCTCGCGCTCGGCGCGTTGAGCGGGCGGCGGTACCTCGGCTACGTGGACGCCGACAACTTCGCCCCGGGCTCGGTCAACGAGTACATCCGGGCGTACGCGTCGACCCTGCACCTCGCGGACACCCCGTACGCGATGGTGCGGATCTGCTGGAACTCCAAGCCGAAGATGCGCAACGGCCGCCTGTTCTTCAACCGTCGTGGCCGCACCTCCGAGCACACCAACCAGTTCCTGAACCGCCTCATCGCCGAGTATTCCGGCTTCGGCACCGAGGTGGTGACCACCGGCAACTCCGGTGAGCACGCCTTCACCATGGAACTGGGCCTGAAGCTGCGGCTGGCCGGCGGCTTCGCGGTGGAGCCGTACCACTTCATCGACCTGTTCGAACAGTTCGGTGGGGTGCTGCCGGCGACCGACCAGGCGGTGATGGAACGATCGGTCTCGATCAGCCAGGTCGGCACGGTCAACCCGCACTTCCACGACGACCGGGGCGACGACCACGTCCGCGACATGCGGATGCAGGCGCTGCAGGCGCTCTACCACTCGCCGGTGTGCCCGCCGGTGGTGCGCGAGGAGATCACCGAGTTCCTCGTGCAGCAGGGCGACCTCCGGCCGGGCGAGGAGCCGCCCCGGGAGCGGGTGTACCCGGCGGTGGGGACGCTGGCGCTGGACCGGTTCCGGGACGTGCTGCTCGCGGAGTCGACCTCGCTGCGGCGGTACCGCTACGAGCTCGGCGGTCAGCCGCCCACCCCGGTGCTGAACGAACGTCCGCGGGTCACGGTGGCGCCCTCGGCCTGACCGCGTCCGGCTGCGACGTACTCACGGACCGGCGTTGCGCGCCGGCGCAGGGTGAGTATGGTCACCTATGGGGCGAGGGTCCGGTGGGTCGGTCAGGCCCTACCATCGGATGGGTCGTTGTCGACTGCCGCACCCGCGAGGAGACCATGACTCCGGTTGTCCTGATCACCGAGGAGCTCGCACCCGCCGCCATCGACATCCTGGTGCAGGATTTCGATGTACGCCGGGTGGACGGCACGGATCGTCAGGCGCTGCTGGCCGCGCTGCCGGACGCGGAGGCGGTCATCGTCCGGTCCGCGACCCAGATGGACGAGGAGGCGATCGCGGCCGGCCGGCGGCTCAAGGTGATCGCCCGCGCGGGTGTGGGTCTGGACAACATCGACGTGCCCGCCGCCACCGCCCGCGGAGTGATGGTGGTCAACGCCCCGACCTCCAACATCGTCTCCACCGCCGAGCAGGCGATCGCGCTGCTGCTCGCGGTGGCGCGCAACACCGTCCCCGCCTGCGTCGCCCTCAAGTCGGGTGAGTGGAACCGGTCCCGCTTCACCGGGGTGGAGATCGCCGGCAAGACCGTCGGCGTGATCGGGCTCGGGCGGGTCGGCACGCTGTTCGCCCAGCGGATGCTGGCGTTCGGCGCCCGGATCATCGCCTACGACCCGTACGTGCAGCCGGCGCGCGCGGCTCAGATCGGGGTGCGGCTGGTGGGCCTGGACGTGCTGCTGCGGGAGTCCGACTTCATCTCCCTGCACGCGACCAAGACCCCGGAGACGGTGGGGATGATCGGCGCCCGGGAGCTGGCGATGTGCAAGCCCGGGGTGCGGATCGTCAACGCCGCCCGGGGCGGGCTGGTGGACGAGCAGGCGCTGGCCGACGCGCTGGCCGAGGGCCGGGTGGCCGGCGTGGGCATCGACGTCTACGCCAAGGAGCCGTGCACCTCCTCCCCGCTGTTCGGGTTCGACAACGTGGTGGCCACCCCGCACCTGGGCGCGAGCACCGTCGAGGCGCAGGACAAGGCGGGGCTGGCGGTGGCGCGCAGCGTCAAGCTCGCCCTGCAGGGCGAGTTCGTGGCCGACGCGGTCAACGTCCAGGCCGGTGGCGTGGTGGCCGAGGAGGTGCGGCCGCTGCTGCCGCTGGCCGAACGGCTGGGCAAGGTGTTCACCGCGGTGGCCGGCGGGGTGGCCGCGAGCCTCACCGTGGAGGTCCGCGGCGACGTGGTCGCCCACGACGTGTCGGTGCTGCGGCTGGCGGCCACCAAGGGGCTGTTCTCCGAGGTGGTCGACGAGCAGGTCACCTACGTCAACGCGCCGATGGTCGCCGCCGACCGCGGGGTGGAGGTGGACCTGAGCACGGTCGCGGACACCGCCAGCCAGCACAACCTCATCACGGTGCGGGGTGCGCTCAGCGACGGGCGTACGGTCAGCGTCTCCGGCACCTGGTGGAGCAACGGCCTGCGGGACGTCCTCAAGCTCACCGAGGTCGACGGCTTCGACCTGGAACTGGACGCCGGCGGCATCCTGATCTTCTTCCGCTACACCGACCGGCCCGGGGTGGTCGGCCGGATCGGCACCATCCTCGGCCGGGCCGGGGTCAACATCGCCGCCATGCAGGTGTCGCGGCGCTCGGCCGGCGGTGAGGCGCTCATGGCGCTCACCGTCGACTCGGCGGTGCCGGCGGAGCTGCTGCACGAGGCGGCCCGCGACATCGGCGCCACCGCGGCCAGCGCGGTCGACCTGCGCGACTGAGGTCCAGCAGGTGGGAGCCGTCGGAGGCGGTCGGAGGGGCCGGCCGCGCTGCTCTAGCGTGGCCGCGTGACCAGTCCCGCGCCCGCCACCGCCGTCCAGGCTCCCCGGGTGGCGCTCATCCCCGGTGACGGCATCGGCCCGGAGGTGACCGCCCAGGCCCGGCTGGTGCTGTCCACCCTGCTGCCGCAGGCGTCCTTCACCGAGTACGACCTGGGCGCCGAGCGCTGGGTGCGCACCGGCGAGGTGCTGCCGGACCCGGTGGTCGACGAGCTCGCCGGCCACGACGCGATCCTGCTGGGCGCGGTGGGCGACCCGCGGGTGCCGCCGGGGGTACTGGAGCGCGGCCTGCTGCTGCGGCTGCGGTTCCACTTCGACCACTACGTCAACCTGCGCCCGTCGAGGCTGTGGCCGGGCACCACCGGACCGCTCGCCGCCGGCGGGGAGATCGACCTGGAGGTGGTCCGCGAGGGCACCGAGGGCCCGTACGCGGGCGCCGGCGGCGCGCTGCGCCGGGGGACCCCGGCCGAGGTGGCGACCGAGGAGAGCCTCAACACCCGGTTCGGGGTGGAGCGGGTGGTGCGGTACGCGTTCGCCCGCGCGGCTGCCCGGCCCCGTCGGAAGCTGACCCTGGTGCACAAGACCAACGTGCTCACCCACGCCGGCGACCTGTGGGCGCGCACGGTCGCCGAGGTGGCGCCCGGGTTCCCGGAGGTCACCGTCGACTACCTGCACGTGGACGCGGCGGCGATGTTCCTCGTCACCGACCCGGGGCGGTTCGACGTGGTGGTGACCGACAACCTGTTCGGCGACATCCTCACCGACCTGGCCGCCGCGGTGACCGGCGGGATCGGGCTGGCCGCCAGCGGCAACATCAACCCGGGGCGGACCGCGCCGTCGATGTTCGAACCGGTGCACGGTTCGGCGCCGGACATCGCCGGCCGCGGGGTGGCCGACCCGGTGGCGGCGGTGCTGTCGGTGGCGCTGCTGCTGGAGCACCTCGGCCTGCCGCAGCTGGCGCGCCGGGTGGAGCGCGCCGTCGCCGACGAGCTCGCCTCGCGCGTACCGGGGGAGCCGGTACGCACCGCGGCGGTGGGGGAGCGCCTGGCGGCGGCGGTCGCCTGACCTCGCGGCGTCACCGGAGCCCGCGGCGACGGTGGCCGCGGGTCGGCGTGCCCGTCGGTCACGTCACGGCGGCGGTGGGGGCGACTTTTCTTGAACGAGCGTTCACGGTAGTTTCGACCACGACGGATTCCCGGTGCGAGCACGGAGGTGCGGATGAGCGGTACCAAGCTCGAATTCGAGGTGCGTCCCCATCCGTCCCCGGTGTCCGCCGCGGACCGGCAGGCCCTCCTGGCCAACCCGGGCTTCGGCCGGGTCTTCACCGACCACATGGTCAGCATCGACTGGAGCGACGGCAAGGGGTGGCACGACGCGCGGGTCGAGCCCTACGGTCCGCTGTCCATGGACCCCGCCACCGCGGTGCTGCACTACTCCCAGTCGATCTTCGAAGGGCTCAAGGCGTACCGGCACGACGACGGCGGGGTCGCGCTGTTCCGGCCGGAGGCCAACGCCGCCCGGTTCGCCGCCTCGGCGCGCCGGATGGCGCTTCCGCCCCTGCCGGAGCAGGTGTTCGTGGAGTCGCTGCGCGTCCTCGTGCAGACCGACCGGGAGTGGATCCCCACCGCCGAGGACTCCAGCCTCTACCTGCGCCCGCTCATGTTCGCCAACGAGGTGTTCCTCGGCGTCAAGCCCGCCTCCAAGGTCCGGTACCTGCTGATCGCCTCACCGGTCGGGTCGTACTTCGCCGGTGGGGTGAAGCCCGTCACGGTGTGGGTCTCCGAGGAGTACACGCGGGCCGGTCCGGGCGGCACGGGGGCGGCCAAGGCGGGCGGCAACTACGCCGCCTCGCTGGTTGCGCAGGCCGACGCCGCCGCGCACGGGTGCGACCAGGTGGTCTTCCTGGACGCGGTGCACCGCCGGTTCATCGAGGAACTCGGCGGGATGAACATCTTCCTCGTCCTCGACGACGGGTCGCTCGTCACGCCCGAGCTGACCGGCACCATCCTGCCGGGCATCACCCGCGACTCGGTGATCACCCTGGCGCGCCACCAGGGGCGCACGGTGGTGGAACGGCCGGTGGCCTTCGACGAGCTGCGGGCGGACCTGGCCAGCGGTCGGGTGCGGGAGGTGTTCGCCTGCGGCACCGCGGCGGTGCTCACCCCGGTCGGGGCGATCCGCTACGGCAGCGGGGAGCTCATGGTCGCCGACGGCGGTCCCGGCCCGGTGACCATGCAGCTGCGCACGCAGCTGGTCAACATCCAGCGGGGCCGGGCGCCGGACCCGTTCGGGTGGGTGCAGCGGATCTGAGGCGGCGGCGGATCAGCCGAGCAGGTGGGCGCGCAGCGCGGTGACGTCCCGGGGCTTCAGCCCGGCGTCGTACAGCGGGGCCTCCACCGAGCCGTGGCGTTTGCGCAGCTCCGACAGGAACAGCGCCATGGTGCCGCGCGGTGAGCGCCACCAGCCTTGCACGGTGACGTCCCGGCCGTTGGCGCGCATCCACTCGACCCACCGTCGGTTGCCCTCCTCGCTGCGGGCGTAGTCGGCGTCGATGTCCTCGTCGGCGACCCCGAGCAGCGCCAGGGTGAGCGCGCACAGCACCCCGGTGCGGTCCTTGCCGGCCACGCAGTGCACCACCACCGGGGCGGTGGCCTCGTCGGCGATCAGGGCGATCGCCTCGGCCAACCGCGGCGCCCCCTGCTCCAGCAGGTCGTGGTAACGGTCGGCCAGGTAGCGACGGGGATCCATGCCCGGCTCGAACGGGGTCTCGGTCCACTCCCGGTGGCCGGGGTCGAGGTTGAGGTAGCTCACACCGTCGGACACGGGCACCCGACCGACGCGGGCGATCTCGGTGGCGCGCCGCAGGTCCAGCACGGTACGCACGCCCGTCTGCCGGAACCACGGCATGTCGGCCTCGTGGAGGTGGGACAGGTCGTCGGAGCGGTACAGCCGGCGCCGCTTCACCGTCCGCCCGTCCAGGCCCCGGTGGCCGCCGACGTCGCGGAAGTTGAAGATGGGCGAGAACCGCGGCAGCCCGGGCGCCGCCTGGGTCGGTACCGGGCCGCGTGGGACGCCGCGCGGTGCGCCGGTCGCCCTGTCCGCCGCCGCGTCGACCGCCGCCGCGGCCGCCGACTCCGCCGTCCCGTCGGTCACCGTGTCGTCTGCCACAACGACACCGTAGCCCGCGGCATGCGCGTACCGCATGCTGGGAGGAGTCTTCCGGATTGCGGGCGACCGTGGCAGGCTTCCCGCCGTGCAGCAGCACCGTTCGATCATTGCCGACTAGCGCGCGCGACCGGTTCGCGCGCGCCGACCTCCCGCACCCGCGGGAGGTCTTTTCATTGCAGGGAGATTCGCCATGGCGTGCCCGTTGACCCCGGCCCCCGTCGACGTCGACCCGCGGGCCTTCCAGATCTACGACACGACGCTGCGCGACGGCGCCCAGCGGGAGGGCATCAGCTACTCGGTGGCCGACAAGCTCGCGGTGGCGCGGCTGCTCGACGAACTCGGCGTCGGGTTCATCGAAGGCGGCTGGCCGGGCGCCCTGCCCAGCGACACCGAGTTCTTCGCCCGCGCGGCCAAGGAACTCACGCTGGAGACCGCGGTGCTGGTCGCGTTCGGCGCCACCAGGCGCCCGGGCACCACCGCGGCCGCCGACCCGCAGGTGCAGGCGCTGCTCGCCGCCGAGACCCCGGTGGTGTGCCTGGTGGCCAAGTCCGACCGGCGGCACGTGGAACGGGCGCTTCGCACCACGGGCGAGGAGAACCTCGCCATGGTCGCCGACACCGTCGGCCACCTGGTCGCCGAAGGTAGACGGGTCTTTGTGGACTGCGAGCACTTCTTCGACGGCTTCCGCCACGACCCGGCGTACGCCGCGGGCGTGGTGAGCACGGCCCTGGCGGCCGGCGCCGCGGTGGCGGTGCTGTGCGACACCAACGGCGGCATGGTGCCCTCGCAGGTGGCCGCCGCCGTCGCCGCGCTGACCCGGCTCGCCGGGGTGTCCGTTGGGCGGCTCGGCATCCACTGCCAGGACGACACCGGCTGCGCGGTGGCCAACACCGTCACCGCGGTGGAGGCCGGAGTGCGCCACGTGCAGTGCACCGCCAACGGCTACGGCGAGCGCACCGGAAACGCCGACCTGTTCGCGGTGCTCGGCAACCTCGCCCTCCGGCTCGGCCTGCCGGTGCTGCCGCCGGAGAAGCTGGCGCAGATGACGCGGATCTCGCACGCGATCGCCGGCATCGCCAACCTGCCGCCGGACCGCCACCAGCCCTACACCGGGGCGGCCGCCTTCGCCCACAAGGCCGGCCTGCACGCCAGTGCGATCAAGGTGGACCCGATGCTCTACCAGCACGTGGACCCGGCCGCGGTCGGCAACGACATGCGGGTGCTCGTCACCGAGATGGCCGGACGGGCCAGTGTGGAGCTCAAGAGCCGCGCGCTGGGCCTGGACCTGTCCGGCCGACCGGAGGTGCTCGCCCGGGTCACCCGGCGCGTCAAGGAGCAGGAGGCGGCCGGTTGGTCGTACGAGGACGCCGACGCCTCGTTCGGGCTGCTGGTCCGCGAGGAGCTGGGGGAGGGAAAGGCGCCGTTCCGGCTCGCCTCCTACCGGGTGGTGGTGGACCACCGCGGCGACGGCCAGGTGGTCTCCAGCGCCACGGTCACGGTCTCGGTGGACGGGCGGACCGCCACCGCCACCGCCGGTGGCGTCGGTCCGGTCAACGCGCTGGACGCCGCCCTGCGGCAGGCGCTCGCGCCGTCCTTCCCGGAGCTCGCCGACTTCTCGCTCGCCGACTACAAGGTGCGCATCCTCGACGGCGGCGCCGGCACCCGCGCGGTGACCCGGGTGGTGGTCCGCACCGCCGACGCCGCCGGCGGTGACTGGCAGACGGTCGGGGTGCACGAGAACGTGGTGGAGGCGAGCTGCCGGGCGGTGACCGACGCGCTCGTGTGGGGCCTGACCGCGCGGGGCGGACCGTCGCGCTAGGTTGGTGCGGCAGGTGTCCGATCGAGGGGGTCTTCGTGACGGTTCAGCGCATCGTCCGGTTCGCGCACACCAAGGGCATGTCGTTCGGCCTGCTGGAGGGCGACCCGGCCGACGGGTCGGCGACGGTGGCGGCGATCGAGGGGCACCCGTTCGGCGAGCTGAAGCCGACCGGTGACCGGTGGGCGCTGTCGGACGTGCGACTGCTGTCGCCGATCCTGCCGAGCAAGGTGGTGTGTGTCGGACGCAACTACGCCGCCCACGCCGCCGAGCACGACGCGGAGGTGCCGTCCGAACCGCTGCTGTTCCTCAAGCCGTCCACGTCGGTGATCGGCCCGCGGGACGCGGTCCGGCTGCCGCCCCAGTCGCAGCGCGTGGAGCACGAGGCGGAGCTCGCGGTGGTGATCGGCCTGCCGGGGGTGCGCCGCGCCGACCGGGAGACCGCCGCGCGCGCCATCTTCGGCTTCACGTGCGCCAACGACGTCACCGCCCGCGACCTCCAGCGCTCCGACGGCCAGTGGACGCGCGCCAAGGGGTTCGACTCGTTCTGCCCGCTGGGGCCGTGGATCGTCACCGGCCTGGACGCCTCCGACCTGGAGGTGAGCTGCGAGGTCAACGGTGAGGTACGCCAGCGGGGCCGCACCCGGGACATGGTGTTCGACCCGCCCACCCTGGTCGCGTACATCTCGCACGTGATGACCCTGCTGCCCGGTGACGTGGTGCTCACCGGCACCCCGGCGGGGGTCGGACCGCTGCAGGAGGGCGACACCGTGACCGTCCGGGTGGAGGGGATCGGGGAGCTGACCAACCCGGTGGTCAAGCTCGACTAGCGTCATGTATGGTGTGATGCCGACGGCGTGAGACGCCGTTGGGGTATGGGGTAATTGGCAGCCCGACGGATTCTGGCTCCGTTAGTTCAGGTTCGAGTCCTGGTACCCCAGCCCGGGCACGCGGCCCGACCGCGTGCTGCCTGGCCCCGTCGTCTAGCGGCCTAGGACGCCGCCCTCTCAAGGCGGTAGCGGGGGTTCGAATCCCCTCGGGGCTACCACACGCGGGACGGCCGCGACACCGGAGACGGTGTCGCGGCCGTCGCGTTCTTCCGGTTCGTCCCGTCCGGCCGGTCGCCCGTGCGGTCTGTGACCGATGTCGGCGGTGCGATCTTCGTCACAGTCCGGAGAGCCGCTGCCCGGCGCGTACCACCGCCATGGCGAACCGCTCCCCGGGCCGCCGGCCGATCCGCTCGATCGGACCCGAGACGCTGATCGCGGCCACCACCCGGCCGGTGCGGTCGCGGACCGGCGCCGACACGCTCGCCACGCCGGGCTCCCGTTCGGCCACGCTCGCCGCCCAGCCCCGACGGCGTACCTCGGCCAGCGTCCGGGCGGTGAACTTGCAGCGGGGCAGCAGCGGCAGGTACGCCTCGGGCGGCTCCCAGGCGAGCAGCACCTGGGCGGCCGAACCGGCGGTCATCGGCAGCACGGAGCCGACCGGCACGGTGTCCCGCAGCCCGCGGGCGCGCTCGGCCGCGGCCACGCACACCCGCTCGTCGGCCCGGCGCAGGAACAGCTGGGCACTCTCCCCGGTGGCGTCACGCAACGCGGCCAGCACCGGCTCGGCCGCGGTCAGCAGCACGTCGGGTGCGGCGTTGGCGAGCTCACCGAGCCGGGAGCCGGGCCGCCACCGCCCCTGAGCGTCCCGGACGAGCAGCCGGTGGGTCTCCAGCGCCTGCGCGAGCCGGTGGGCGGTCGCGCGGGGGAGCTTGGTGCGCTCGACCAGGTCCGCCAGGCTGGCCCCCTCCACGCACGCCTCGAGGATCCGCACCGCCTTGTCCAGGACCCCTACTCCACTGATAGTGTTTCCCACACAGCGAACGCTACCTCCCACAATTTAGGATGTCGAGTCGGCTCTCCCCGGATGTGAGCAGACTCGCCGCCATACCCGAGAAGAGAGGAGAGCCGTGGTCGCCTCCCCACCGCGGACCCTGGCCGAGAAGGTCTGGGACGCGCACCTGGTCCGCCGCGCCGAGGGTGAACCCGACCTGCTCTACGTCGACCTGCACCTGCTGCACGAGGTCACCAGCGCCCAGGCGTTCGAGGGGCTGCGTCAGGCCGGCCGCCGCGTCCGACGTCCCGACCTCACGCTGGCCACCGAGGACCACAGCACCCCGACCGGCTACCCGGGCGCCGCCGGCAACCACCGCCACGGGGACCTCGTCCTCGTCACCGACCTCGTCGCCCGGCTGCAGCTTCAGACGCTGCGGCGCAACTGCGAGGAGTTCGGCGTCACCCTGTTCCCCCTCGGCAGCCCGGACCAGGGCATCGTGCACGTCATCGGCCCGCAGCTCGGCCTCACCCAGCCGGGGATGACCATCGTCTGCGGCGACTCCCACACCGCCACCCACGGCGCGTTCGGCGCGCTCGCCTTCGGCATCGGCACCAGCGAGGTCGAGCACGTGCTCGCCACCCAGACCATCCCGCAGCGCCGGCCGAGGACCATGGCGGTCACCGTCACCGGCCGGCTGCCCGAGGGGGTCACCGCCAAGGACCTCGTGCTGGCACTCATCGCCAAGGTCGGCACCGGCGGCGGGCGCGGCCACGTGGTCGAGTACCGCGGTCCGGCGATCGAGGCACTGTCGATGGAGGGCCGCATGACCGTGGCCAACATGTCCATCGAATGGGGTGCCCGCGCCGGCATGATCGCCCCGGACGACACCACCTTCGCCTACCTGGAGGGCCGCCGGTACGCGCCGAAGGGCGCCGCGTGGGAGCGGGCGCTGGACTGGTGGCGCAGCCTCCCCACCGATCCGGGTGCCACGTTCGACTCGGAGGTCGAACTCGACGCCTCCACGCTCTCGCCGTTCGTCACCTGGGGCACCAATCCGGGCCAGGGTGTGCCGCTCGACGGCGCGGTCCCGGATCCCGCCAGCTTCACCGACCCGCAGGAGCGCACCGCCGCCGAGCAGGCCCTGGAGTACATGGGCCTGCAGCCGGGTACGCCGATGCGCGACATCCCGGTCGACGTGGTGTTCATCGGCTCGTGCACCAACAGCCGGATCGAGGACCTGCGGGCCGCCGCCGAGGTGCTGCGCGGCCGGCGGGTCCACGAGAAGGTGCGCATGCTCGTGGTGCCCGGCTCGGCCGCGGTCCGCGCCGCCGCCGAACAGGAAGGGCTCGACAAGGTCTTCGTCGAGGCCGGCGCGGAGTGGCGCTACGCCGGCTGCTCCATGTGCCTGGGCATGAACCCGGACTCGATGTCGCCCGGTCAGCGCGCCGCCTCCACGTCCAACCGGAACTTCGAGGGCCGGCAGGGCCCCGGTGCGCGTACCCACCTGGTGTCGCCGCCGGTGGCCGCCGCCACCGCGGTCCTCGGACACCTCGCCGCCCCCTCCGACCTGCCGGGAGCCGCCTGATGGAGAAGTTCACCGTCCACCACGGCACCGTGGCGCCGTTGCGGCGCTCCAACGTGGATACCGACCAGATCGTGCCGGGGGAGTACCTCAAGCGGGTCAGCCGCACCGGCTTCGCCGAAGGGCTGTTCCGCGGCTGGCGGCAGGACCCCGGGTTCGTCCTCAACCAGGAGGCGTACGCGAACGCCACCATCCTGGTGACCGGGCCGGAGTTCGGCATCGGCTCCTCCCGCGAGCACGCGGTGTGGGCGCTGCAGGACTGGGGCTTCAAGGCCGTGGTGGCGCCCAGCTTCGGCGACATCTTCCGCAACAACGCCCTCAAGGGCGGACTGTTGCCGGTGGAGCTGCCCATCGAGGCGGTCTCCGAGCTGTGGGAGCTGGCCGAGCAGGATCCGGGCGCGGTGGTCACCGTCGACCTGGTGGCCCGCCAGGTACGCGCGGCGGGAAGGACCTGGGACTTCCCGCTGGACGACTTCAGCCGGTGGCGCCTGATGGAAGGGCTCGACGACATCGGTCTGACCCTCCAGCACGAGGAGGAGATCGCCGCGTACGAGCAGCGGCGGCCCGGCTTCCTGCCCGCGATCTGACGCTCCTGCGCCCGATCCGACGTCGCGGCGGCCCGGGTCCGGACAGGCCCGGGCCACCGCGACCGTTACGACACAACGGATTTTTCGCGTCCGGTGTTTGAATCTTGGGGTCCGGACGGCATACGGTCGCGCAGAATGACCCGTGTTGGGGTCGGCGACTGCGAAGGAGATGTCGTGAACAAGGGCGAACTCATCGAGGCGCTCGCGGTACGGCTGGGCGACAAACGCACCGCCGCCGAAGCGCTCGAGGCGGTGCTCGCGGAGATTCAGGCCGCGGTCACCCGGGGCGAGAAGGTGACCATCACCGGGTTCGGCGTCTTCGAGAAGCGGGTCCGCGCCGCCCGAACCGCCCGCAACCCACGCACCGGTGAGACGGTCCGGGTCAAGAAGACCTCGGTGCCGGCGTTCCGTCCGGGCTCGACCTTCAAGGAGACGGTGGCCTCCGGCCGCGTACCCAAGGCGCTCAAGGCTCCGGCCAAGAAGGCGGCACCGTCGACCCGCGGGGCCGGCACCGCACCCGCCCGCAAGACAGCGGCGGCAGCGCCGGCCCGCACGACGGCCAAGGCACCCGCCCGGAAGACCGCCGCCAAGGCGCCGGCGAAGACCACGAAGACGGCGACGTCGGCACGGAAGACCACCACGAAGGCCGCCACCAAGGCGACCACGAAGTCGACCGGTCGCAAGGCGACGAGCAAGTCCACCGGTAAGGCGACGAAGGCCGCCGCCCGGCGGTAACCGGTCCACCGGTCAAGTCATCCCGACGCGGCGGGCGCGTGTGCGCGGCGACGCGCCCGCCGCGGACGCGCCGGTGTCCCCACCGGCCACTGTCACCTGTCGCGCATGGTCGGCAGCGTGACGCGGACCGGTCGACCGGTGCCGTCGGTGTCGACGTGCACCCGTTGACCCGGTCGCAGCAGCCGCAGTCCGGAGGCGTCGAACGCCCTGGCGTCGAACTCCCACCGGCGCCCGTCATCGGTCAGCACCGCACCCGACCGGGTCACCGGGTCGAACTCCGCCACCGTCGCCTGCACGAGCGGCACGGTAGCAGCCGAAGCTGTTGCCGCGGCGCGGAACACCGCAGCGGGCCTAACGGCCGGCCAGCCGGGCCACCTGCGGCCACAGCGCCGCCGTGTGCGGACCCAGCCCCAGCCGGGCCGCCTCGGCGAGGTCGGCCACCGTGTCCACGTCCCGGCGCAAGGACGGCCAGTCCCCGTCGAGCCGGCGGGCACCCGCCTGTTCGTGGCGACGCGCCGATCCGGCGCCGAACCGGGGTTCGAACCGCGTACCGGGCGGGGCGGCCAGCAGCGTGGTCCCGGTGCCCGCGGCGTCGGCCACGAACGCGGGACCGTCACCGGATGCCTGCCGCAGCGCCTCCGCCAGCTCCGACGGGCGCAGCGCCGGCAGGTCGGCGGTCAGCGCCGCCCGTCCCCAGTCCCCGGGGACGCCCGCGGCGCCGTGGACCAGCGCCGGGTTGAGCCCGGCGGCGGGCCGGTCCGGGACGCACCGGGCACCCAGCGCCGTCACCGCGGCCGCGACGGTCTCGTCGTCGGTCACCACAACCACGGACGCCACCACCGGGCAGGCCACCGCCGCGCGCACGGTGTCCTGGGCCACCGCCAACGCCAGGCGCGGCCGCAGGTCGCCGGTGGACAGGCGGGTCTTGGCCACCGCCGGCGGCTTGACCGGCACCACCACCGCCCACACCGGCGTACCCACGCCCCCATGGTGGCACCGCCCGCCACCGGCGGGCCGGTTACCCTCACGACGGCACCGCTTGGCCGGTGACCGCCGCACCAGGCATGATGGCGGAGCGCGGTGTGTAGCACCGCGCCTGCACGACGGCGGAGCGCGGTGTGTAGCACCGCGGGAGGCGACGGCGACGGACACGGGTGCGTGGCACCGCGCGGCGGCGGATACGCCGTGGGGCGGTGTCACGGGAAACGGAGCGACACCGGTGGCACGGCGGAGGCGCAGGCTCAACTTCTGGCAGTGGTTCGCGGTCCTGACCGTCCGGCCGCTGCTGATCCTGCTGACCCGCCGCGACTGGCGCGGCGCCGGGCACATCCCCGCCGAGGGCGGGGTCATCATCGTCTCCAACCACATCGCGCACGCCGACCCGCTGGTGATCGGTCACTTCGTCTACGACGCCGGACGGTGGCCGCAGTTCCTCGCCAAGCAGAGCGTCTTCGACGTGCCGGTGCTCGGCTGG
>CAZSNW010000032.1:0-16194 GCA_964608245.1 uncultured Micromonosporaceae bacterium | reverse complement strand
CCTTGAAGTAGTCGCCGAAGGAGAAGTTGCCGTTCATCTGGAAGAACGTGCCGTGCCGGCTGGTCTTGCCGACCTCGTCGATGTCCGGGGTCCGAAGGCACTTCTGGACGCTCGCCGCGCGCGGCCACGGCGGGGTGCGGTGCCCCAGGAAGTACGGCACGAACTGCACCATGCCGGCGTTGATGAACAGCAGGTTGGGGTCGTCGATCGCGGGCAGCGGGGCGCCGGGCACGACCGTGTGCCCGTTGGCCTCGAAGAACGCCAGGAAGCGCCGCTTGATCTCCGCCGTCTTCATCCGCCCGCACCCCTCCCCGGGTGGCACCTGTGTGGGAAGCTCTCGACCGGGCGCCTGCGCCGGCCGGCACGGTGTGCGGCCGCTCGCGCACGCGGGCCGCACCACCGACCCCGAAAGGCTACTTCACCGCATCACCGCGCCGGTGCACCTCACCCGGAGCGGTCAGGCGCGCCGCAGCAGGACCCGCCGCACCAGGTGGTCCGGGCCCTTCTCCAGGATCAGCCGGGCCCGGCCGCGGGTGGGCAGGATGTTCTGGAGCAGGTTCGGCAGGTTGATCTCCTCCCACAGCCGCTCGGCGGTGGCGACCGCCTCGGCGTCCGACAGCTGCGCGTACCGGTGGAAGTACGACTCCGGCTTGGCGAACGCCGTGCTGCGCAGGGCGAGGAACCGCTCCACGTACCAGCGTCGGATGTCGTCGGTGTCGGCGTCGACGTACACCGAGAAGTCGAGGAAGTCGGACACCATCGCCCGCTCGGGCTGCTCCCGGTCGGCGACCTGCAGGATGTTGAGCCCTTCGACGATGAGGATGTCCGGCTGCGAGACGACCCGCTCCTCGCCGGGCACCAGGTCGTAGGTCAGGTGCGAGTAGACCGGCACGGTGAGGTGCGGCACCCCGGCCCGCGCCCGCGCCAGGAAGGCGATGAGCGCCCGGCGGTCGTAGCTCTCGGGGAAGCCCTTGCGGCGCATGAGCCCCCGGCGTTCCAGCTCGGCCCGCGGCAGCAGGAACCCGTCGGTGGTGACGAGCTCCACCCGTGGCCGGTGGGGGAGTTCGGCGAGCAGCGCCTGCAGGACGCGCGCCATGGTGCTCTTGCCGACCCCGACGCTGCCGGCCACGCCGATGATGTACGGGGTGGGGGTGCCCGGCCGGCCGAGGAACTCGGCGGTGGCCTGCGAGACCCGGGCGGCCGCGGCGATGTGCAGGCCGAGCAGCCGGCACAGCGGCAGGTAGACCTCCTCGACTTCGAACGCCGGCAGCACGTCACCCAGCCCCTGCAGGCGGGGCAGGTCGTCGGCGGTCAGGGTCATCGGGGTCCCGCCCCGCAGCGCGGCCCACTGCTCGCGGGTGAACTCGTGGTAGAGCAGGTCGGTGGGGGCCGGCGATCCGTCGGTCACGGCCTGGAGCGTACGGCGTGACCGGGCCGTCTACTGCTCGCGGTCGGGCTGCCCGTCCGGGTTCCGCTCGAACCGTTCCATGGCGTGCCGCCGGGAGGCGGTCATCATGACGACCAGCGCGCCGATCATTAGAAGGAACAGCGCGGTCGCCGCCACGCGGCCGGCGGTGCCCGGCACGAGCGAGCCCACCAGGCCGCTGGCGAGCAGCGCTCCGAGGGCGACCAGCAGCGCGGTGGTTCTGGTCGGCGTCCGGCGGTGTGGTTGGGGCTGTCCGGTCACGGTGTCACCTCCCGTTGGGCGGTGCCCCGGCACGATCGGTGGACCCCCGCCGTCCGTACGCCGGAGCCAATGTGGAATCCTACGCCGGTACGCCGTCGGCCGATCACGGTCGGTCGGTGTACGCCCAGATCAATTACTCGGTGTCACGCTGCAAATAACAGGTCGTCACCAAAGAACGGAGAATGTCCATCCGACATGATGAACGTGCAGATGACCTGCTCATCCAGGCTTTACACGCACTGAGGGCGCGGTTAGGTTGTCACACGTGCAGGTGACTGTGGCCACAATATTGCCGGTGGTGATTGCGACCGACGACCCGGTGCTCACACCCGCGCATCTGACCGAGGAATTCGTGGGCAACCTGGTCGTCGGATACGCCACCGGCCCGGGGTACGAGCGCCTGCTCACCCGGGAGGAGGTCGAGGCCCTTCCGATGCCCCGGCGCGAACTGCGTCGGATCGCCGCAGCCAACCTGTACGCGGCCCTGCCCAACGTCGGCATCCACGGGCAGCCGCCGTGCCTGATGCTCTCGTTCGACGGCCTGGAGTCCAGCGTGCTGCTGGCGCACCGGTTCTGGGACGACCTCGCGCCCCGGGTCCCCGGCGACCTGGTCGTGGGGGTGCCCGCCCGCGACGTGGTCGTCTTCACCGGTGAGGCCTCGCCCCAGGGCCTCAGCAAGGTCCGGCGGGCGGTCGACCGCTACCTGTTCGCCGGTGGCCAGCACCTGCTCAGCCGCGATCTGCTGGTACGCCGGGGCGGGCGGTGGCAGGTGTGGCGGCCGGTCAGCGGACCGGGCGTGGAGGACCCGCTCACGGAGCTGTCGTCCGCGCCGCCGGCCCCGACCCCGTCCGCGCCGCCGGCGCCGTCCCGCCCGTCGGTGACGGTGTCCCGCGGGCCCTCCTCCGGTGCGCCGTCGTCGGGTCCGTCCTATCCCGGGTCGCCCCGCGGGCCGGTCAGTGCACCGCCCCGCGGACCCGTCAACGGCCCGCCGCGCGGGCCGGCGGGCGTGCCGTCGCGCGTACCGGTCGGTGCGACCCGGACGGCGGACACCGGCGGGGTGGAGCCGCCGGCGCCGCGCCGGCCACGCCCGTACGCCGGTGCCGGGCCGCGGCCGGAGGACACCGGATCCTGGCGACGGCCCGGGGACACGGGATCGTGGCGGATGCCGGAGGACACCGGGTCCTGGCGGATGCCGCCGACCGCGGACCCGTCCCGCGATCCTCGGAGCCGGCGTGACGAACCGGACGGTCCGGCCGGCGGTGAGATTCGCCCGGCGCCGCGGCACGGACGGCACGCCGCCGACGTGCACCGGGACCTGCACGGCTCCCGTCGACCCACCGGCGCGAGGCACGCCGCGCCGTCCCCGTCGGGACGGGAGGCTGATCCGTCCACGACCGGCGGCTGGCCGTCGCCCTCCGCCACGCCGTGGCCGTCGCGGGACGACCGCGGCGCGTCCCGTGGTGGCGGGTTCGGCGGCGACGGGTTCGGCCGCGGCCCGCTCGGGGAAAGCCCGCTCGGCGGCAGCCGGCTCGGTGGCAGCTCTCTCGGTGGCGGCCCTCTCGGCGGGAGTCCGCTCGGTGGCCGGGGCCGGGCGTCGGACGAGACCGGCGCGCCGCGTCCCCGTGGACCGCGGCACCGCGCCCCCGAGCCGGCGTCGGCCACGGACGCCTCCGACGCGCTCCGGTCGCGCCGACCCGACTGGGACCGCCCGTCGATGGGCACGCCCAACCTGTCCTCCCTGTTCTCCGCCGGCGTCGCCGCCGCCCGCCAGCGGCAGTCCCCGCCGCCGGCGGGGCACGGGTTCGGCTCGTCGACCTCCGGCTGGCCGGGCACGAGCTGGCCGGGTCGGGGCGCGGCGGACCCGCTGGAGCCCGGCTGGCCGGGGGGCGAGCCGGCGGGCGCGTCCCGTCGGTCCGGTGACTGGTCGCCGCTCGGTCCGGCATCGGGACCGCCGTCGGCCGACTGGCCCACCGGGGACCGGGACGACCTGTCCTCCCCGCTCGCCGGGTGGCCGGCGGACGACCCGGTCCGGCCGACCTCCCCGGCGACGGTCTCACCGGCGCGCGCCCGCTTCCGGTCCGCCCCCGACCGCCTGCCCCCACCCGGCCCGCGTACCGGCGGCCCCTCCCGGCTGCGCTGAGCGCCGCGCTCCGGTCGCCTGACCTGCGCCGACCGGTCGCTCCGACCGCCGCCGTCACGGCTCCCCGGCCGGTGCCCGCCCCGCACGGCAGACGCTACTGTGTGGTCACATAGGGGAGGAGGCGTGCGGTGATCGAGTCACGTGGTGATCGGCGGGTGGTGATCACGGGCGTCGGCGTCGTGGCACCGTGCGGGATCGGCTCCAAGCGGTTCTGGCAGGGCCTGTTCCAGCCGGCGGCGCCCGAGGTGGTGCGTCGCGTCCCCGACTTCGACCCGCTCGAGTGGGGATTGTCCAAGGTCGAGGCGCGCCGGATGGACCGGTTCGCCCAGTTCGCCGTGAGCGCGGCGGCGCAGGCCCTGGTGGACGCGGGTCTGCTGCCCGACGCGGTCACGACCGGTGCGCTGCCAGGGGTCGACCCGGACCGCGCCGGTGTCCTGCTCGGCAGCGGTATCGGCGGTGCCCCCTCCTGGGAGCAGCAGGCGGAAATCCGGCTGTCCAAGGGGGAGCGGGCGGTCTCTCCGCTGACCGTGCCGATGGTCATGCCGAACGCCGCGGCGGCGGCCATCTCCATGCGGTGGGACCTGCGCGGGCCGTGCGAGACGGTCTCCACCGCCTGCGCCACCGGCACACACGCCATCGCCAACGCGGCGCGGTGGATCGCCTCCGGGCGCGCCGACCTGGTGGTGGCCGGCGGTTCCGAGGCGGCGCTGACGCCGACCAACGTCGCCGCGTACCACAACATGCGGGCGTTGTCGCGCAGCGGCGTGTCCCGGCCGTTCGACGCCGAGCGCGACGGGTTCTGCGTCAGCGAGGGCGCCGGGGTGCTGGTGCTGGAGGAGGCCTCCCACGCGGCGGCCCGTGGTGCCCAGGTGTACGCGGAGATCGCCGGGGTGGCGTCCACCGCGGACGCGCACCACATCACCGCGCCGGCGCCGGGCGGACGCGGCGCGCTGGCGTGCATGCGGCTGGCGCTGGCGGACGCGGGCGTGTCGCCGTCCGACGTGACCCACGTCAACGCGCACGGCACGTCCACGCCGCTCAACGACGCCACCGAGGCGCAGGCGATCCGGGAACTGTTCGGTGCGCCGGGGCCGGCGGTCTCGGCGATCAAGGGGGTGACCGGCCACTCGCAGGGCGGTGCCGGGGCGATCGAGGCGGTGTCGCTGGCGCTGACGTACGCGCACCGCACCCTGCCGCCCACCATGGGCACGGTCAACGTGGACCCGGAGTGCCCGATCGACGTGGTGCTCGAGCCCCGGCCGTGGGAGCCGACCGCGGCGATCTCCAACTCGTTCGGGTTCGGCGGGCACAACGGGACCCTGGTGTTCGTCCCGGTGGAGCCGGAGCGGGCGCGGGTGGCCTGACCGGGCTCTCGTCGACGTGCGGGGGCGGCCGCCGGTGCGACCGGCGGCCGCCCCTTACCACAGGCGGCGATCTTGGCGCGGGTTCTCCACAGCCGCCCGCGGTGTCCACCGCCGGAGCCGTCGGACCCACCGTGCGGCGGCGCGGTCACCAGGCTGGGGACGAGTCGACTCACGTCACTGACCGTCCCGACCTGAAGGACCATCGGATGTTCGACACCTATGTCACGGTGGTGGGCAACGTGCTGCACGTGCCGGAGCTGCGCCGCACCGCCTCCGGCGCGCTCGTCACCACCTTCCGGATCGCCTCGACCGCCCGCCGGCTCGACCGGGAGACCAACCGCTGGGTGGACGCCCGCAGCCTGCGGCTGCGGGTCACGTGCTGGCGCGCGCTGGCCCACAACGTCAAGCGGTCGGTCACCGTGGGGGACCCGGTGGTGGTCACCGGCCGGCTGTTCACCCGCGACTGGGAGGACGACACCGGCGTCAAGCGGGTGTCCTACGAGCTGGAGGCCATCGCGGTGGGTCACGACCTGAGCCGGGGTTGCGCGGTGTTCGAGCGGACCCGCACCGGCCAGTCCGTCAGCGAGGTGGAGGACGGGTCCGACCACATCGTTGCCGGCGAACCCACCGAGCTGGTCGACGACGCGGAGCACACCGACGACGACGCGGCGCACGACGACGACGCACCGGATGTGCCCGCCGGCCTCTCCACGCCGCTGGGTGACGACGTGCCGGAGGGGGAGCCCGAACCGGCCACACCCTCCCGGGGTGGTCGGCGTCGCAGCCCGGTCGCGGTCTGAGGGCGCCGACGGCCCGACCGGCGCCGGCCGCCTGACCGGCGCCGACGGCCGACCGGTGCGTGGGCCTGACGGTCGACCACGGCCGCCGGCGGTGCGACGGCTGCGGCCGGTGGGTGTGGTCGGCGGCGCCGCCGCCGACCACACCCACCGGACCGTGCCACCCTGGCCGTCCACTCCCGTCACCCCGGTGCGACCGACGCGCCTCTACGATCGGGCGCATGAACGAGACAGAGCTGCGGTCCGCGGTGGAGCGGGTGATGCCCGGTGTCCGGGCCGACCTGGAACGACTGGTGCGCATCCCCGGAATCGCCTTCCCCGGGTTCGACCACTCGCACGTCCAACGGTCGGCGGAGTTGACCGCCGAGCTGCTCGCGGGCTGCGGTCTGTCGACGAAGATCGTCACCGCCGGTGGTCAGCCGGCGGTCATCGCCACCCGCCCCGCCCCGCCGGGCGCGCCCACCGTCCTGCTGTACGCCCACCACGACGTGCAGCCGCCCGGGCCGGCGGAGCAGTGGGAGAGCGACCCGTTCACCCCGACCGAGCGGGACGGTAGGCTCTACGGCCGCGGCGGCGCCGACGACAAGGCCGGCGTGATGGCCCACGTGGCGGCGCTGCGCGCGCTCGGCGACGACCTGCCGGTCGGTGTGGTGGTGTTCGTCGAAGGGGAGGAGGAGTACGGGTCGGGGTCGCTGGCCAGGCTGCTCGCCGAGCACCGTGAGGAACTCGACTCCGACGTGATCGTCATCGCCGACTCCGCCAACTGGGACGTCGGCGTGCCGGCGCTCACCACCTCGCTGCGCGGCATCGTCAACCTCCTCGTGGAGGTGCGCACGCTGCGCGCCGCCGTCCACTCCGGAATCTTCGGCGGCGCCGTACCGGACGCCCTCACCGTGCTGTGCCGGCTGCTTGCCACCCTGCACGACGACAAGGGCGAGGTGGCGGTCGAGGGCATGGTCCGCCGGCCGGCGGCGCCGGTGGAGTACCCGGTAGACCGGCTGCGCCACGAGGCGGGCATGCTCGACGGCGTCCAGCTGATCGGCGAGGGGCCGGTCGCCGAGCGGCTGTGGACCCGCCCGGCGATCTCGGTGCTGGGCATCGACGCCCCCGCCGCGGCGGACGCGGCCAACGCCCTGGTGCCGGCCGCCCGGGCCAAGGTCGGCGTGCGCCTGGCGCCCGGTCAGGACCCGGACGCCGCGTTCGAGGCGGTCGCCGCCCACCTGCGGGCCCGGGTGCCGTGGGGTGCGCAGATCGAGATCACCCCGGACGGCCTGGGCGCGCCGTTCGCGCTCGACACCTCCGGGCCGGTGTACGAGATCGCCCGCGGCGCGCTGCGGGACGCCTGGGACGGCGTGGAGCCGGTCGAGATCGGGATCGGCGGCTCCATCCCGTTCATCGCCACCTTCGCTGAGATGTTCCCGAGGGCGGCGATCCTCGTCACCGGGGTGGAGGACCCGTACTCCAGGGCGCACGGGCCCAACGAGAGCCTGCACCTGGGTGAGTTCGCCCGGACCTGCCTCGCCGAGGCGCTCCTGCTGCACCGGCTGGGCAACCGGGCCGGCTGACCGCGGGCATCCGGCGGCCGGCGCCGTCGGGCACGCACCCGGCGTCGGCACGTAGCCGGCGCCGGAGGACGCCGGTCGGCGCCGACCGTGGTCGTCCCCCACCGGTGGCACCATGGCGGAATGGAGTTCACGCAGCTCGCCGCCGCCTCGTCGGCGGTGGCCGCCACGCGCTCCCGCATCGGCAAGATCGCGCTGCTGGCGGAGGCGCTGCGGCAGCTCGGCGAGGACGAGATCGAGACCGGCGTGGCGTACCTGTCCGGTCGGGCCCGCCAGCGCCGGACCGGGGTGGGCTGGGCGAGCCTGCTCGACCTCCCGCCACCGGCGCAGGCGCCGACGCTGTCGGTCGCGGACGTGGACCGGGCGCTGGCCGCCATCGCCGAGGTCTCCGGGACCGGATCGCAGACCCGGCGCCGAGAGCTGCTGCACCGGCTGTTCGCCGCCGCCACCGAGCAGGAGCAGGTGCTGCTGCGCGGGCTGCTCACCGGCGAACTGCGGCAGGGGGCGGCGGCCGGTCTGCTGGTGGACGCGGTCGCGCACGCGGCCGGGGTGCCGCTGGAGGCGGTGCGCCGGGCGCTGCTGGTCACCGGTGACCTGGGCACGGTCGCCCGGACCGCACTGACCGAGGGCGCATCCGGGCTCGCCGGGTTCTCGCTGCGTCCGGGCACCCCGCTGTCCCCGATGCTCGCGGCGAGCGCCTCCGACCCGGCCGAGGCGCTGGCCACCGCGGGCGCGCCCGCGCTGGTCGACACGAAACTGGACGGGGTGCGCATCCAGGTGCACCGCGACGGTGACGCGGTGGCGGTGTTCAGCCGCAGCCTGGACGTGCTCACCACCCGGATGCCGGGGGTGGTGGCGGCGGTCCGCGCCCTACCGGTGCGGCAGGTGGTGCTGGACGGGGAGGCGGTGCTGGTCGACGCGGACGGCAGACCGCGCCCGTTCCAGGAGACCGCCGGGTTCGTGGCGACCAGGACCCGTCTGTCGTCCGGCCCGACCGACGTCCGGGCCGCGGACCGGACGCGCGACACCGGTGGGCTCGCCGCCGGCATCCTCGCCCCGTTCTTCTTCGACCTGCTGTACCTCGACGGCGCCGACCTGCTGGACGCGCCGCTGGCCGACCGTGTCGCGGCGCTGGCCCGGGTGGTGCCCGAGCACATGCGGGTGGCCAGCGTCGTGGCGGACACCCCGCAGCAGGTGGCCGCGGCGCTGGAGCAGGCGGTCGCCGCCGGCCAGGAGGGGGTGGTGGTGAAGTCGCTGGCCGCTTCCTACCAGGCCGGGCGGCGCGGCAGCGCCTGGGTGAAGCTCAAGCCGCGGCACACGCTGGACCTGGTGGTGCTGGCGGCGGAGTGGGGCCACGGTCGTCGCCGCGGCTTCCTGTCCAACCTGCACCTGGGTGCCCGCGACCCGGCCACCGGCGGGTTCGTGATGCTCGGCAAGACGTTCAAGGGGCTCACCGACGAGATGCTGCGGTGGCAGACCGACCGCCTGCTGTCGCTCGCCACCGAACGCGGCGACTGGGTGGTCCGGGTACGCCCGGAGCTGGTCGTCGAGATCGCCTTCGACGGGGTGCAGACGAGCAGCCGGTACCCGGGCGGGGTCACCCTGCGGTTCGCCCGGGTGGTGCGCTACCGCAACGACAAGACCGCCGACCAGGCCGACACGATCGACCAGGTACGCGCACTGCACCGCCGGTGAGCGGTGCGGTCAGTCCCGCCGCTCCTTCTCCACGTTGGCGTCGATCTCGCCGGCGGCGTACGACAGGAGTTCGTGCGCGAGGTCGGACAGGGCCCGCGCACCCGCCACCTCCTCGCCGATGTAGCGGGACGGCGGGTCCGCCGGGTTGCGCCGGGACTCGCCGTAACCCCGGACCTCCCGGCCGCCGGGTGCGCGCAGCACCGCCTCGGCCTCGGTGTGGTCGACGTCCTCGGTGAACCGCAGCTCGACCAGCCAGCCGGTGGATGTGGTCACGACCGCCCCCCTTCCGTGGCCGTCGGAACCCTCATTGTCGCCCGACCGTCCCCGGTCTCGTGGCCGGTTCCGGCGACCCGTTGCCGCGCCTCCTTGCGCACCAGCCACACGAAACCGGCGAGCACCAGGCCCGCGAACAGCCACCACTGGACCGCGTACGCGGCGTTGAGCATCGCGTTCTGCCGGCGCGGCGGCAGCGGCACCAACCCGTCGTCCCCGGGCGCCGCACCGGCGAGCTGCACGAAGCCGTGGTGGATCCGGTAGGGCAGGTGCGCCGCCAGCGGCTCGACCGTGATCCGCCGGGTGGTCAGCGTGCCGTCGATCTCCTCGATCCGCCGGTCGCCGGACTCGGGCAGCCGGAGCCACCCGGTGACCGTCACCTCGCCGGCCGGCGGCGCCGGCACCGTCGGCAGCACGGTCGGGCCCTCCGGGGTCGGCGGCAGCCAGCCACGGTCCACCAGCACCGCCGAGCCGTCGGCGAGCACCAGCGGGGTCACCACCTCGTAGCCGGTGCGGCCCTGGTAGCTGCGTCCGCGGACGAGCACCTGGTGGTCGGGGTCGTACCGCCCGGTGACCTCCACCAGCCGCCAGACGTCCTCCGGACGCACGGGCCCGGCCTCCGGCGACGGCAGTAGCCGCGCCAGCGGCACCGGTTCGCCGGGGGCGTCGATCCGCGCGTTGATCGCGCTGCGCTCCTGGTACCGGTCGTACTGCCACGTGCCCAGCAGCACCATGACGGCGGCGACGGCCAGCGCCGCGGCCAGGCCGCCGAGCCAGCGGGCGGACCACAGGAACCGGTACACGCCGGACAGGCTACCGGCCGGTGGGTCCGCCGATCCGGACGGTCAGCGCACCATGCGCATGGACGGCGGGGTGAAGTCCCTCACGGGTCTGCCGGCCAGCGCGTCCCGCAGCGTCCGTGCCGCCGAGTTCACCGACTGCTGCGAGCGCCCGCCACCGACCGCGTTGAACGGGTTGTCCGGGTCGGCGGTGAAGCTCGCCACCACCAGCTCCGGGGTGAACCCGATGAACCAGGCGGTCCGGTTGTTGTCGCTGGTCCCGGTCTTGCCGGCGACCGGGCGCCCGACCGTGCCGTAGACACCACCGGCGGTGGACCAGCTGCCGCAACGGCCGCGGGCGGCGCCGTACCCGGTGACGCAGCGGGCCGCGTCGGTCGCCGCCCGGGCCACGTCCGGGTCCACCGCCTGCCGGCAGCGCGGCTCGGCCACGCGTACCCGCTGACCGTCGGGGTTCTCCCAGGTCACCTCGACCCCGTTGTGGTCCTTGATCGACAGGACAGGCAGTGGCTCGCACCAGACCCCGTCGGCGGCGCCCACCGCGTACGCGCCGGCCATCTCCAGCGGCGTGGTGTCGGCGACCCCGAGGGTGAACGCCCCCCAGCCGTTGGCCCGCTCCGGCGAGGCCATCATCTGGTCGACCTCGGTGCGCCAGCGCAGCCCCAGCCGCTCGGCCATCGCCACCGCCTTCTCGGCGCCGACCCGCTCCTGCAGCTGCACGAAGAAGGTGTTGACCGACATGCCCAGGCCGTCCCACATGGTGCGGCTGCCGGCCATGGCGCCGCTGGCGTTGCTCGGGCACCAGCGGCCGCCGCAGGTGGTACGCGCGCCGATGTCCCCGAGGTAGGTGGAGCGGTACCGGTGCGGCGAGTGGATCCGGGTCGACAGCGGGAAGCCCTCCTCCAGGGCGGCCAGCAGCACGAACCACTTGAACGTCGACCCTGCCTGGTAGCCCGGGATGTCGCCGCCGCCGAGCAGCGGATTGACGGTGGCCGGGTAGTTGCTGGTCACCACGCCGCGCAGGCGCGGGTCGGTGTGCGGGCCGTTGCGCTCCTGGTTGAGCGAGTAGATGCGGTTGACCGCCATCGCCTTGACCAGCCCGGTGCCGGGCTCCAGCACCACGCTGCCGTGGGCGTACGGGCTGCCGATCCGCTCCTGGGAGAGCACGTGCCGCTGGGCGATCTCCTGGATCCGGGGATCGAGCGAGGTGACGACGGTGTAGCCGCCGCGGCGCAGGGCGGTCTCCCGCTCCACCGGGTTGGCACCGAACGCCGGCTGGGACAGCCACCAGTTGCGCAGCAGGTCGCAGAAGAAGCCCCAGTCGTTGTGGTCCTCCGGGACGTTGACGCAGTCGTTGGGCGGGTCGCTGAGCCGCAGCCGGATCGGCTTGGCCTTCTCCTGCTCGGCGACCTCCGGGGAGATGTAGCCCTGCTCGGCCATCCGGTCCAGCACCCAGTTGCGCCGCTCGATCGCCGGTCGCTGGTCGCGGCTCGCCGGGTCGTACGCCGAGGGCGCCTGCACCAGTCCGGCGAGCAGCGCCGACTCGCCGAGGGTGAGCTGGGCGGGGCGCTTGGAGAAGAAGATCTCGGCGGCCGCGTAGATCCCGTAGGCCCGGTGACCGAAGTAGATCCGGTTGAGGTACTGCTCGAGCACCTCGAGCTTGGACATGCGTTTCTCGACCTGCAGTGCCAGCTGCGCCTCTCGGATCTTGCGCCGGTTGGTCTGCTCGGTGGCCGCCAGCACCTCGGCCGCGCTGTCGGCGCCGTCCCGCAGCGCCATCCGGACGTACTGCATGGTGAGCGTGGAGGCGCCCTGCTCCACCCCGCCGGCGCGGGTGTTGGCGACGAACGCGCGGACCACGCCCCGCGGGTCGACCCCGTTGTGCTCGAAGAAGCGTGCGTCCTCCGCGGCGACCATGGCCTGCTGCATGTGCCGGGAGATCTCGGTGATCGGGGTGAAGCGCCGGTGCTCCTCGTAGAACGTGGTGAGCAGGGTCTCGCCGTCGGCGGCGTACACGTAGGTGGTCAGGGCCGGCGGCACCTCGGTGAGCTCGCGGGGCAGCTCGTCGACCTCCCCGACGGCCTGGCGGACCCCGAGCCCGGCCGCGGCGGCCAGCGGGAACAGTGCGGCGGCGACGACCACCCCGGCGATGACACCGACCCGCAGCAGTGGGGAGAGACGGCTGGCGACGGTACGGAGTGCAGGCATGCCCTAAAAATAGGGGATTTCACCTTTTGTCAGGGTGGGAATCGGTGGTTGTCGAGGTGGGATGCGGCGGCCCGACGCCGCCGGGTCACCCGCCGGCCGGTCGCCGCAGCGCCGCCAGCCGCGCCAGCAGCCGGACCGCGTCGACGGGGGAGTCCACCCGGAAGCCGGCCCGGGTCGGCCCGGGCCCCACCTTCACCCCGACGTCGGCCGGCTGAAGCACGGCGAACGCGTCCTCGTCGGTCACGTCGTCGCCGAGGTAGACCACCGCGTCGGCGCCGACCCGCCGGCGGAGCAGCTCGACCACCCGGCCCTTGCCGGTCTCGGTCACCGCCAGCTCCACCACCTCCTTGCCGGTGGTGACGTGCACGCCCGGCCAGGTCGCCGGGCCCCGCCGCACCCTCCCGACCACCTCCGCGGCGACCGGCCGGGGCGCGTTGCGGGTGTGCACCGCCACGCTGATCGGCTTGACCTCCAGCGACACGCCGGGCCGGTCGGCGGTGATCTCCGCCAGCGCCTCGCGGAGCCGGCGGTGGCGCTCCCGCTCGGCCTCGCCGACCGGCACCAGCGTGCCGCCGTCGACCTCGACCCCGTGGCTGCCCACCAGCATCACCGGCGGCCCCATCCGGGAGCGTCGGGCGAGGTCCGCCCGGGACCGGCCGGAGACCAGGGCGACCGTGGTGCCCGGCAGGTCGGCCAAGAAGAGCAGCACCGGGCCGGCCTCCGGCAGCGGGGCGGCGAGCTCCGGGCGGGCGACGATCGGGGAGAGCACCCCGTCGAAGTCGCTGGCCACCAGCAGCCGCGGGACCCGCGCCACCCGGGCGAGCGCCGTCACCAGCGCCGACGGACCGGTCTCCGGCACGTCGCCTACGGCCCTTCCCCGAGTTCGGCCAGGAACGAGCGGGCCCACCGGTCGACGTCGTGGGTCCGCAGGTGGCGCTGCATGATCCGCATCCGGCGACGCTGCTCCGCGGGGTCGGCGTGGATCGCCCGCATCAGCGCCTCCTTGACGCCCTCGGCGTCGTACGGGTTGCACAGGTACGCCTGCCGCAGCTCGGCGGCGGCGCCGGCGAACTCACTGAGCACCAGGGCACCGCCGGAGTTCCCGCGGGCGGCGACGTACTCCTTGGCGACCAGGTTCATCCCGTCGCGCAGCGGCGTGACCATCATGACGTCGGCGGCGCAGTACAGCGCCGCCAGCTCGGTCCGGTGGTAGGACTGGTGCAGGTAGTGCACCGCCGGCATGCCCACCCGGCCGAAGTCGCCGTTGATCCGGCCGACCTCCTGCTCCACGCGTACCCGCAGGGTGCGGTAGTGCTCCACCCGCTCCCGGCTGGGGGTGGCGACCTGCACCATGACCGTCTCGGGCACCGACAGCCGCCCCTCGGTGAGCAGCTCCCGGAACGCCTTGAGGCGGACCTCGATGCCCTTGGTGTAGTCGAGCCGGTCCACCCCGAGGATGATCGTGCGCGGGTTGCCGAGCTCGGCCCGGATCTGCTTGGCCCGGGCCTGCACCTCGGGGCTGGCCGCCAGCCGCTCCATCTCCGCGGTGTCGATGGAGATGGGGAAGGCGCGTGACTTCACCTCCCGGTTGTCCACCTTGATGACGTGGCCGGAGTAGCGCAGGCCCAGCAGATGCCGGGCCAGCCGGACGAAGTTCTGCGCGGCCAGCCGCTGCTGGAACCCGACCAGGTCGGCGCCGAGCAGCCCGTGCAGGATCTCGGCGCGCTGCGGCATCTGCATGAACAGCTCGATCGGCGGGAACGGGATGTGCAGGAAGAAGCCGATCCGCAGGTCCGGGCGCCGCTGCCGCAGCATCGCCGGTACCAGCTGCAGCTGGTAGTCCTGCACCCAGACGGTGGCCCCGGGTGCGGCGACCTTGGCGGCGGCGTCGGCGAACCGGGCGTTGACCTCCCGGTACGCCTCGCGCCAGCGTCGCCGGTAGACCGGGGTCTCCACCGCATCGTGGTACAGCGGCCAGATGGTGGCGTTGGACTGTCCCTCGTAGTACCTCTCGATGTCGTCGGCGGACAGTCCGACGGGGTGCAGATGGACACCGTCCATTTCGAACGGTTCCGGTGGCGGTCCCACGCCGCCCGCCCATCCGACCCAGGTGCCGCCCCGGGCCACCAGCACCGGGTGCAGCGCCGTGACCAGACCCCCCGGGCTGCGTTGCCATTCCCGCCCGGTCTCCGTGACCACCTCGTCGACCGGCAGCCGGTTGGCGACCACCACGAACGAACTCTTCCGCACTCGCGGCCCCCACTCTTCAGAGTCACCGTGGCGTTCACCAGGGTACTCGTGGAAACGGTCACCACGTGGTCACGGCGAGCCGCGTACCGGGCGGTCGGCCCGGTCAGACGAGGTCGGGGCGCCCTGCGTCCACCGCGCCGGGATGGTGCCGCCGCGTCAGCGCGCGGCCAGCATGCGCACGTAGTTGACCTGCTGGTAGACCTGCTGGACCTGCCACTGGTTCGTCACCGGAATGCGGGTGGTGTACTGCTGGCTGCCGTTGATCACGGTGACGTCGACGGTGCCCTCGTAGTACGACTCCTTGATCAGGAGGAAGAGCAGGCTCAACACGGTCAGGCAGAAGAACCCGACGATCGTCAGCACGACGGCCCAGGTCGGGATCCTCTTGTGCTCCAACCACTGGTCCTGCACGAACCACTGGGAGCCACGCACCGGGATCGGCCCCACCGGGGTGTACACGACGCTCTGGGTCACGCTCATGTCGGCGATCTGGACGAGGACCGGCTCGGGCTGGGCCGGGACCGCGACCGGCGACGATGGCGCGGGCAGGTCGGCGGTGAGCCGGTGCAGTTCGGCGACGGTCGCGGCGGTCTCGGAGGCCCTCAAACGTCGCTCATACTCGTTCAGGTCGATGCGTCCGTCGTTGACGGCGGCGAGGAGTTGCGCGGCGACGGCCTGGCGTTCGGCGGTGGACGGCCGTACCGACGCCGGCGGCTCGCCGAAGGAAGAAGAACCCGTCCCCGGCGCCTCGCCCGGTGTGGCAGTCATGGCACAAAGGATCGGTGTCGGTCGCACACCTCGCCGTTCTGCCGCCGCTCACACGGCCGCGGTCGACGATCAGCGCGGGTCACCGTGGCGCCCTCCACGGTAGCGGCCGGCCGGGTCACCCTCCGGTCGCGCGGGTCCGCCGCGCCGGGTGTACGCGTGCACCGACCCCCGGGACGCGCCGTGATCCGGGGTTGGCTGGGCGGCGCCGGAGCGCCACTGGGAAGATGGACAGGTACGCGGACGACAGGTTCGGGGGAGGTACACCGCCCAGTGGCCCAGTTCATCTACGTGCTCGACCGGGCCCGCAAGGCCCACGGCGACAAGGTCGTGCTCGACAACGTGACCTTGAGCTTCCTGCCGGGAGCCAAGATCGGTGTGGTCGGCCCGAACGGCGCCGGCAAGTCGAGCCTGCTGCGGATCATGGCCGGGCTGGACCGTCCGAGCAACGGTGAGGCCAGGCTCATGCCCGGTTACACCGTGGGCCTGCTGGCGCAGGAGCCGCCGCTGACCGAGGACAAGACCGTCCGGGAGAACATCGAGGAGGCGGTCGCCGACGTCAAGGCCAAGCTCGCCCGGTTCAACGAGGTCGCCGAGAAGCTGGCGGTCGACTACTCCGACGAGCTGATGGCCGAGATGGGCAAGCTGCAGGAGGA
>CAZSNW010000031.1:15329-16930 GCA_964608245.1 uncultured Micromonosporaceae bacterium | reverse complement strand
CCTCGCCGCCGAAGTCGGCGTGCCCGGGCGTGTCGATGATGTTGATCGTGACCGGGCCGGTGGGGGAGTGGTACCGGACCGCGGTGTTCTTGGCGAGGATGGTGATGCCCTTCTCCCGCTCCAGGTCCATCGAATCGAGGACCCGATCGACGGGCTCGCCGCGCCGCGGGCCGGCGCCGGCCTGCCGCAGCATCGCGTCGACCAGCGTGGTCTTGCCGTGGTCGACGTGGGCGATGATCGCGATGTTGCGGAGGTCCGGGCGCAGCGCCATGGGATCCATCCTCCCGCCTGACCGCCGCGGATCTCCGGGCACCCCCGGTGCGCGCCCGCCGCGACCGTGGGGACCCGTCACGGTGCGGACCCGCCGCCACCACGGCACGGGGCGTGCGACCGGCTCCGGCCGGCGACCGGTCGGCCGGCCTGCGGGCCGACTCCCGGTCGGTCCGGCGGCCCTGCGGGCTGTGGTAGCGTCAGCTCCACATTGATCCGGAGGGATGCCGGACGACCTCGTGCCGGAGGGGCCGGGGTGGCTTCCCGCGTCAGGTCGATGGCCCGGGTGCCGGCCGATCCGGATGTCCGCGAAGGAGAGTCCTGTGACGAATGACGTGAGCGCCGCTGACGCGGCCCGGTCCGCCGCGCCGGCGACACCGGATGCGGGGACGTCTGCCGCGCCGCGCGGGTTCTGGCGGGCGAACCGCGTCACGCTGGTGTTCGGCGTGCTGGCGGTGGCGCTGGCGGCCGCCGTCTACCGCGTGCTGCCCCACGGGAAGGGTCTGGACTCACTCTGGCAGCTGCTGTTCAGCCTGACGCCGTTCGTGGCGGCCACAATCGCGATCGGCCACCTCGACCACCGCTGGGCGCAGAAGCTGCGGCTGCACCTGATCCTCCCGCCGCTGTGCTTCCTGGTCTTCTTCTGCTACTTCGTCCCGCACACGTTCTACTTCGCCACGCGGAGCGAGTTCGGCAGGCTGTACTTCACCCAGCTGATGCTGGTGCCGTTCATCATCCTGGTCATCGCGCTGTGTGTGCGGCTGGGTGGCGGCCGCACCTCCACCGTGGTGCGACTGGCCACGGCCATGATCATCCTGCAGCTGTCCGGGATCGAGGACCTCGGCTTCGTGCTGACCGTGATGCAGCGGGAGGGCGAGGCGATGCCGGAGGTGTGGGAGTGGGCCGACCACATCGCGGTCCGGCTGGGCACGTACCCGACCGCGACGCAGGCGTTCATCTTCATCGCGGTGCACGTGCTCATCGCGGCGCTGGTGCTGTTCGTGCCGGGGCGCTGGTTCCGGCGTAGCCGGTCGGCGGCCGCCGCGAGCTCCCCGGCGGCGATCGCGGCCCCGCGCGGTCCGGTCGTGGAGGAGACGTCCGGCGCCGCCGCCTTCCGGTCCGACGACGCTGCGACCGCCAGCGGGCAGAGCACCGGTGATGCCGGCGGCGGTGGTGGCGGCGGTGACGCGGTGGCGGGCTAGCCGGCACCGCGGTTGCGGACGCGTACAGGGATCATTCGTCGTCGGGGGGGGGGCGGCCCCCCCCCCCGCGGGGGGGCCCCCCCCCCCGGGAGCCCGCGGGCCCGGGCCGGCCCCGGGCGGGGGGGGACC
>CAZSNW010000031.1:0-15319 GCA_964608245.1 uncultured Micromonosporaceae bacterium | reverse complement strand
CCCGCTGTTGGTTTTCTTTGTGCGCCGCCGGGGGCCGGCCCCCCCCGGCGGCGGCCGCCGCCCGGCCGGTGTCAGCCGGTGACCGGGGCCGGGCCGGGGTCGGGGAGCAGCACCGAGGGAAGGCCGCTCTCCGGGTGCATCCGCAGCAGCTGGTAGACCACACCGGCGGCACCGGTGAGCATGCCGGGGACGAAGACGTCCTGGTCCGACTGGTTCTGCGGCCCGTACGCCTCGACGTTGGTCAGCACCCGGGCGAGGAGGTCGTCGCGGGTGAGCCCGTCCGGGGCCGTTTCGAGGGTCAGGGCGTGCTCCATGAGTTCCCACGCGCCGAGGTCGCCGTGGCAGACGGTGTAGTTCTCCTCGAACGCACCCTCCCAGGTGGCGCGGACCGCCCGGGAGAGCACGTCCCGCCACCGCGCCTGCGCGTCGTCCCGCGTGTCACGGGCGAGCTGGTCGACCGCGCACAGGCCGATCCCCACGCAGCCGTTGCACCACGCCCGCGGCGGGATGCCCCAGCCGACGGACCGGGCGTCGTACCAGGCGCCGACCGACGCGTCGTAGAGCGTCTCCTCGAAGGCGAACGCCGCGTCGGCCAGCTCCCGGTACGACGTGTCGCCGGTGACCTCAGCGAGCCTCGCCAGGGCCCAGCCGATGCCGGTGGAGCCGTGGGAGAGACCACCGCCACCGTCCGGGAAGCCCTCGTTGGGCCACCGCGCCCGTCCGTCGGCGAGCCGGGCGAGCTCCCGGAGCCGTCGGCCGACGTCGCCGGCCATCGCCGAGAAGCGGGACTCACCGGTCCACTCCGCGAGCCGCAGCAGGGGCACGATCGCACCAGCCATCCCGCCGAGCAGGTCGAGGTGCTGGTCGGCGGCGATCGGTTCGGACATCCGGTCGGCTAGCGCCGACGCGAGCCGGACCGCGTCGGACCGGTCGAGGACCCCGAGCCGGTGCAGCAACAGCCACGACCAGATCCGGGAGGCGATCCCCAGGTACGCGCCGGGTGGCTGAGGGCGGGGGCGGATGCCGGCGGCCTCGGTCTCGGCCAGGTGACGGGCGTCCTGCTCGTCGAAGCGCATCATCGTGTGGACCACGTCGGAGAGCAGGTCGGCGGCGCCGGGCACCGGGTCGGCCCGTCCGGCCGCCACCTCCGCCTGGTAGGCGGCCAGCGCGACGGCCACCCCACCGAGCCCGGTGTACAGGTCGCTGCCGAGGGGGCGCACCGCGTACCCGCTGACGTCGAGGGTGGGCGCCACCCAGGTGGCGGTGCCGTCGTCGCCCCGGATCGCCGTGGCGATGAGGCGTGCGACCAGCGTCGCAGCCAGCGCCCGCCGCCGCTCGTCGAGGTTCCCGGGGCGTGGCCCGGGCGGGACCGGCTTGTCCTGCGCCCCTGCTGCCGCCGCGGCGATGCCCTCCGTGTCGTTGAGGTACGCCGCGACCAGGCTCGCGCTGACCACCTGCCGGTCCAGGTTCGGGTCGCCGTTGCGCCACCGGTCCAGCGCCGACGCGACCAGGTCCTCCGGGGCGCCCCAGCGGGTGCCGCCCGGCCCGGTGAGCTCGCCGGAGCGGGGCGCGGTGACGAACACCGGCACGTCGCCGACGAGCAGCTCGGCCAGTTCCGCGTCGACGACCGCCGGGTCGTCCGGGGCGGCGCTGCCCCGGTTCTTGCCCTGCCTGATGAGCAGCTGGCGGGCGCGCTCCAGCGCCGGTTCCGGCTCGTGCAGGGAGGCGGGGTGCCACAGCATCCGTGCGAGTTCGCCGTAGGTGGCGGTGTCGCGCACCACCACCCGGATCGGACAGTCGGCGAACCCGGCGAGCATCGGCTCGAGCCGGCCGGCGCGGTCGAGCTCCCGGATCCGCTCGGTGAGGTCGGTGAAGCCGTCGACCACGTGGCGCCAGTACCGGTAGAGGTCCGGTTCGGGGGAGGGGAGGTTGCGCTCCCCCTTCTGGCGCATCGGCACCTTTTCCACCTTCGCCTCGTCGGTGCCGTGATTGACCACCACGGGCACCATGAGCGCCGGTTGCTGGCCGGGCAGGGCGGCGGCGGCCGAGGCGTCCACCCCTCGCCAGCCGAGCAGCGCCCCACGACCGGGCAGCATCCCGGTACGCAGGACCGACTGGCCGATCCGGCTCATCGCCGCGTCGACCGCCTTGCCGTAGCCGGACTCGGGGATCGGCGGCTGGGGGGTGAACAGGGTCTCGCAGTCGACCACGACGGGAACCGGTCCGCAGGCGACCACGTTCTCGAAGTGCAGGTCGCTGCCGGACAGCAGCCGCATGACCGCGAGCCAGTGGCCCAGGTTGCGGTAGAAGATCCGTAGCTCCTCGTCACCGTCGCAGTAGCGGTGGTCGACGTACTCGGCCCAGCCGTACCCGCCTCGCTCGTCGGCCCGTTCCAGGACGCGCGGAACCCGGATGCGGGTCTCCTCCGGTTCGTCGGGGATCAGGTCGCGGAGGAAGCGGTCCAGGGCCACGTCGATCCCGACCGGACGAGGCTTGTAGACGAGCCGGCCGGTGTCGCCGGTGAGCACCGTGACGGTCTGACCGCCGTGGTGGCTGTCGCCGGCACCGAAGGACACCTTCCGCACCTCACCGGGCGACCCGGGGAGGGAGTCGGCGACGGTGGTCCGGTCGGCGGCGAACCGCCGGGCGACGGTGTGGGCGGCCTCGCAGCGGTTTCGGATGATCGTCCGCAGTCGGGGCAGCAGCACGGGGTACGGCTCGGCGAGCGTCTCCCACGACCCCGGCTGCGCCAGGTGTTCGACCCACTGCAGCCACCGCCCGCGGCTGTCGGGGGCGGTGAGTCGTCCGCCGAGCCGGGCGAGCTGGAGTTCCAGGACCACCACCCGGCTGGTGTGCTGCCAGAGCACCTCGCGGAGGTTCTTTCGCAGACCGTCGACGAACGCGACCCGCTCCGCTTCACCGAGGCTGGAAAGGTTCTTGAGCCGACTCGCGTACGCGTCGAGTGCGGGTCCGGCGAGCGACGAGAACACCAGGTCGAACTCGGCGGCGAGGTGCGGATGGTCGTGGTGTCCGTGTCCGTGTCCGTGACCGTCGTCGTGGGCGTGCACGTGTCCGGTGTGATCCTGCGGACCGTCCACCGACGGCCGGACGGGTGCGTCGGACGGCTGCGGGGTGTCAGCGGGTGCAGACGGCATGGCGGCTCAACCGTTTCGTTCCAATGGTCGGCTTGTCGATCCATGAATACGTTCTCACGGTCGACTGGACGTCGACTGGACCGGCGCACCGCGCGCCGGCGTCGGCGCGGGACGGAGGCGGACAGGGGTCGGGTCACGGTGCCGACGACCCGACAGCGGTCGGATGATCAGATCGGGCAGCAGATGCACTTCAGCGCCATCGCGTGGATGCTCATGAACGTCACGAGCCTGGTCTCCGGGATGGGGGTGCCGGTGGCCGAGATGTCGTACTCGGTGTAGAGCTCGTCGCCGAAGAGCGGACCGGCGGGATTGGCCAGCTCGTCACTGTCGAGGCCCCGCCGCCAGGCGGCGGCGATCTCGTCCAGGCGTTCCATCGTCATGGTGGACATCGTTCCCCCTCGCAGTATCGGCACTACTGATGTCAATACGTGCCAGTATTGCGGCGATCGCTGTACCGGCGTTGGACTGCTACTGGACGGGCGGGAGGCCGCGACCTGGCATCCTGCACCGCACGGCGGGGGGTGTCCCGACAACCTTGCGGGCAGGTCCGGGCGGGACGGCCCGTGAGGTGCCGGCATCACACGTGTGCCGAACGCGACGGGTGAGCCTCGAGGAACGTCGGGCCGCTGGAACGCGGCCCGACGGAAGACGCGAGCCCCGGTGACCGGTGATCCCCGGTCGGGGCGCCTCAGATCATGCAGCAGAGGCAGTCACCGATCTCGCACGGCTGCGCGGAGGCCCAGGTGGTGAAGTGGGTGGCCTTCAGCCACGTCTCCCAGGTGCCTCCGCCGCCGGTGGCGGTGATCTCGTACTCGGTGTAGGCGTCGCTCGCAAACAGCGGCCCGGCGGGGTTGGCGAGTTCGTCCGCGTCGAGGCCCCGGCGCCAGGCGGTGGCGATCTCGTCCAGCCGCTCCATGGTTACGGTGGGCATCGTTCCTCCTTGAGAGTTCCCAGCTCAGGCAGCTGAGATTGTGGTGCCCAGTATGACATTGATCACTGTATTAGTACTGGACGAACACTGAACATTGAATGGTCGGTGTCACGTCGCGACGAGAACCGGTACGTACACGACCGTCGGGCCGCGGTGCGCGGCCCGACGGAGACTGATCCAGGTACGCCGAATACGTCAGCGGTCAGGCGACCTCGTGGCAGCAGCGACGGTGATCGTGCGGAACCGCGGTCACGGGAGCGCGGCCCGGGCACGTACCGTCAGTCGACACGGCAACACATGCAGCTGTCATAACCCACATATGCGGATAGGAAAGTCGCTACGACACTGACCGGATATGCCATGGGGGTGGTGATCTCGTACTCGGTGTGATCACCGTCGCCGAACAGCGGCCCGGCGGGGTTGGGCAGCTCGTCGGTGTCGAGGCCGCGCCGCCAGGCGGTGGCGATCTCGTCCAGGCGCTCCATGGTCACGGTAGGCATGTGATCCTCCCCTAACAAGCATCTTGATTACACATGCCGATATGTGAATTAAGTATCCAGTACACCACTGGAGCGCTGCTGGACGTCGACTGGAGGCACGGTGGTGGAGCGGTCGGGGAAGGTACCGGTGGCGTGAGCGCACGGGCGGGACTGCGCTGTCACGGCGTACGTCGGGCGGCACGGGCCGGGCAGGGCGTCGTGGCAGGAGGGGGAGAGGGACTCGGGCCGCCTCTCGGCGGCCCGAGTCGGTTCACCAGCAGCGCGGACGTCCTCGACCGGGTCCGGCTGCTCTCGACGGCCCGTTAGACGATGCAGCAGAGGCACATCGGCGGGGGCGGTACGACGTGGGTCTCGATGGTGTTCACCACGCTCTGCTTGGGGCTGCCGGTGGCCGTGATGTCGTACTCGGTGTAGAGACCGTTGGTGTACAGCGGTCCGGCAGGGTTGGTCAGCTCGTCGGCGTCGAGGCCACGCCGCCAGGCGGTGGCGATCTCGTCCAGCCGTTCCAGGGTCATGGTGGGCGTCGCTGCTCCTCGCAACAGCAACACTACGGATGTCGGGATATTTCAGTATTACGGCGACTGCTGTACCGGCGCTGGACTGCCACTGGACGGGCGGGGCGCCGCGACCTGGCATCCTGCACCGCACGGTAGAGGCGCTGCGACAAGGGCCGGTCCGGGCCTGACGGCCTGGTGAGCGCCGGCATCGGACGTGTGCCCGACCGCGACGGGTGCGCCTCGTGAAACGTCGGACCGCTTCGACACGGCCCGACGGGAAAGCGTGAGAGCTGCTGGACCTGATTTCCGGTCGACGCCCCCGGTCAGATGATGCAGCAGAGGCAGTCACCGAGGTCGCACGGCTGTGCGGAGGCCCAGGTGCCCAAGTGTGTCTTGTTGGGCAACGTCCCGCTGCCGCCGGTGGCGGTGATCTCGTACTCGGTGTAGGCGTCGTTCGTGAACAGCGGCCCGGCAGGGTTGGTGAGGTCGTCCGCGTCGAGGCCGCGCCGCCAGGCGGTGGCGACCTCGTCGAGCCGCTCCATGGTGACGAGTGACATCGCTCCTCCTCGGAAGTTTCGTGCTCGGCGCCAAGATCTTGGCAACCAAGTGTGGCATGGATCGCTGTATCGACGCTGGACGATTGCTGAAACACTGACCCGATGGTCGGTGTCACGCCGCGGTGCGGGACCGACGCGTACACGACCGGCGGTCGGCGGTCCGGTGGAGACCGGTCCGGTGGTCGACGGCCGTGCCAGCGCCGTGGTGGGTCGACGGCCTCGACTGCGCAGCAGAGGCACTCCCCGAACTGGCAGACCATCGCGGAGACCTGGGTCGTGGCGTACACGGTGTTGAGGAAGCTCTGGCCGCCGCCCGTGGCGGTGATCTCGTACTCGGTGTATAGACCCTGGCTGTACTACGCCGCTGGATGGCGGCTGGACGACGGCTGGAGGCGCGCGCGGACCGTGGCGAACGCGTAGCCCGGTTCGACAAGGGGCGCCACCGCCTGCGAGCACCGTGGCGGTACGGTGGTGCCCCTTGGCGGTTGGCGGGCGGTGTTGGCGGGGACGGCCTGTAGGGACGTACGCATGCGGAGGGGCCGCGCCGCTTCGGCGCGCGGCACGGCCCGTGCGGGACCACTTCGTACGCCAGAGACCGGATCAGTCCGCGGAGACGCAGGTCGACTCACGACCACGTCCGTGTGCGCTCGCCGAGGTCAGGGGGCGGGCCCGCCGGCCCGCCCTCAGGTTTCGGAGACGATCCGCGTCCCACCAGGTCTCGGTACGGGTCCGGTGTCAGCTGACCTCGCGGCAGCAGACGCAGTGCTCGCGCAGAACCGTGACCACGGTCCACTTCGTGTAGGGCAGGCTCATCGCGGTGATGTCGTACTCGGTGTAGACGTCACCGGTGAAGAGCGGGCCGGCCGGGTTGGCCAGCTCGTCGGCGTCTAGGCCGCTGCGCCAGGCGGTGGCGATCTCGTCTAGGCGCTCCATCGTCACGGTGGGCATCGGCTCCTCCTTCTCAGGTGCCTTGTCAAAGCCACCGGATTCCGGCGGCGGCGACGCGCGTAGGCCTGCCGGCAGGCGGTGGCTTGATCCATTTATGCGGATATTCTATTTTGCTGTCAGTCGATGGACGCAAGTCGGACGCGTACGTGGTGCCGCACCGCCGTCAGCTGTGTCGCCGACGGCGGTGCGGCTTTGGAACCTCCTGGTGCCCCGTAGCCGGTGCCTGGTGGGATCAGAACGGGCAGCAGAGTGCCGGCGCACCTGGGCATCCGTACGGCGGGTTGCCGTCACCGCGTCACAGGCAGGCGCACGGCCCGACCGTCGGCGGGACGGTCGTGTTGATCTGGCCGATCGTCCTGATGCTGCCGGTGGCCGTGATGTCGTAGTCGACGTAGATCTCGTCGGCGAACAGCGGACCGGCCGGGTTGGCCAGCTCGTCGGCGTCGAGGCCGCGGCGCCAGGCGGCGGCGACCTCGTCCAGGCGCTCCATCGTGGTAGTCAGCACGGTTCCCCCTTTCCGCGGATCCATGACGAGTGCCTCGGGGATGGACGTCGATCCCCGGGTGTCGGGGTCACAGGCAGCAGATGCACGTCTCACCGGGATCGTTCATCCAGGTGTTCCCGGTCCACATGGTGTACGTCGTGTCGCCTCCGCCGGTGGCGGTGATGTCGTACTCGGTGTACTCGTCGCCACTGAACAGGGGTCCGGCGGGGTTGGTCAGCTCGTCGGCGTCGAGGCCACGGCGCCACGCGGTGGCGACCTCGTCCAGCCGCTCCATCACGACGGTCGGCATGCGGTTCCTCCTTCAGGGGATCGTGTAGGCGACCTTCCCGGAGCCGGTGCGTGCAGCTGCGCAGGACAACCGAGGAAGTCAATTCATAGTTTGCAATTAGTCGATGGACGTCTACTGAACGCGCACTGGACGGCCCGACGGGCATGTTCTCCCGGTACGTGTCGCCCCGGCCGGCGTACCTCAGCCGCCGGTGCCGCGGTGCAGCCCGGGGCCCTCCGACCACCGGCCGTCGGACCCGGCGTCCTCACGGCCGGTGCCGTCCTCGCCGGTGCGGGGCCGTGGGATGTGGATGACCGACCCCGAGCTGCGCAACGGGCTCGCCAGCGTGCCGGGCGTACCGTCGACACCCCGACGGAGCACCCCGGCGAGCGCGGTCGCCGAGATCGGCCGGGAGAAGAGGTGACCCTGCCCGAGCGTGCAGCCGAGCTGCCACAGCAGCTCCCGCTGGGTGTGGTTCTCCACGCCCTCGGCCACCACCGCGAGGTCCAACGCGCGCCCGAGCTGGACGGTCGAACGGATCACCGCGGTCGCCTGGTCCACGCTGCGCTCCGGCGGGACGCCGGCAGCCTGGCTGCCGCTGGTCCACGGGTGGCTCACCGCGTCGACGAAGCTCCGGTCGATCTTGAGCTGCTGCACCGGGATCCGGGACAGCGCGGCGAGCGAGGAGTACCCGGTGCCGAAGTCGTCCAGCGCCAGCCTGACCCCTAGGGCGCGCAGCTCGCGCAGCACCCGGTCGACGGTGTCGAGCTGGCTGATCGCCAGCGTCTCGGTCAGCTCAAGGCACAGCCGGGAGGGCGCCACGCTCGGGTGGGCGTCCAGCGCCTGCGCCACCATGCGCGGCAGCCCCACGTCCAGCAGGCTGCGGGCGGAGACGTTGACCGACACGGACAGGTCGAAGCCGGCGGCCGACCACAACTCGGCGGCGTCCAGCGCCTCGTGGAGCACCGCCGCGGTGAACTCACCGAGCTGGGTGGACCGTTCCAGCAGGTCGAGGAACCACCGGGGCTCCAGCTGGCCCCGCTCGGGGTGACGCCACCGGGCGAGGCCTTCGGCCCCACGGACCACCCCGGTCGCGAGTTCCACCACCGGCTGGAAATGGAGCGTGAACTGGCGTTGGGCCACCGCCACCGGGAGCTCACCGGCCAACGCGAGCCGGTCGCGGTCGGCCGGATCGTCCGACGGCCGGTAGAAGACCAGCGGCCGCCGGGCCCGCTTGGCCTGGTACACCGCCACGTCCGCGCGGCGCAACAGCTCCGCCATCCACGCGGCCGGGTCGCCCTGGAACGTGGAGACCGGGCCGGTCGGCGTCGCCGCCCCGGCGGGTCCGCTGTCCGGATCGCCGGGCGGGTCGACCGCCAGCGCCAGCCCGGCGTTGGCCTCCACCACGAGCCGCAGGTCGTCGACGATCACCGGCTCGACCAGCCGCTGGAGGATCTCCCGGGCGTGGGCCTCCACCTCGGCCGGGTGGTACGCGTCGCGCAGCAGGACCACGAACTCGTCACCGCCGAACCGGGTGACCAGGTCGACCGGGCGTACGCTGTCGGCCAGCCGCTTGCCGATCTCCACCAGCACCCGGTCGCCCACGAGGTGGCCGAGGGTGTCGTTGACCTCCTTGAAGTGCCGCAGGTCGACGAGCAGTAGCGCGAGCCGGCACTCCGGCCCGGTCCGCCGGCTCAGCGCGGTGTGCAGCTGCCGTTCCAGCTCGCGGCGGTTGGCCAGGCCGGTGAGCGGGTCCTGGGCGGCGGCGCGGGCGTGGGCGGCGGTGGCCGCGCCCAGCTGGCCGTACGCGGTGGCGTTGCGGACCGCGGTCTCCAGCGCCGCCGCGTAGCTGGAGAGCATCGCCTGCTCCCGGGCCGACATGGTGACCTTGCCGCGGAACCGCAGCCGGAGCGCACCGATGTCGCGGCTGCCCGGGTAGCCGTGCAGGGCCACCGCGTACACGCTCATGGTGTCCGCGGGTGCCTTCTCCGGCGGTCCGTCGTAGGTGACGGTGGCGCCCCCGCGCACCAGGCGGGGCTGGTCGGTGTGCCACAACTCGACCTCGAGTTCGTCGGCGGAGAACAGCGCCGCGCCCTGGGTGACGGCGGCTTCCAGGACGACGTCCATGTCCACCGCGTTGAACGTCTCGGTGGCGATCGCCAACCGCTGCCAGGCCCGCCGCTCCTCGCGGGTGCGTACCCACCGTTCGTGCCACAGGTGGGCGAGCAGCACCAGGACCGGCAGGCCGTAGAGCATGCGCGGCTGCATCCAGATCGACATCACCGCGAGCAGCGTGACGACCATCCGGATGACGACGGCGAACAGTCGGATGTCGAGGTTCTCCCGGTAGCGGTCGATCGCCCGGGTGCCGGTGGAGGCCGCGATCACCGGGAAGAAGAGCAGGTCGTCGACGACCGTCATGGCGGTGAAGGCGAGCGCCACCGGCAGCAGGTCGGCCGGGCCCGTCACGGAACCCGCCACCCCGAACGCCGAGAGCACCAGCCCGCCGATGGACGCGGTGACGGCCTCCTTGGCGACGCCGAACGCCAGCCGGGACGGCCGGACCCGTCGGATCACCTTGCTGACCGTGGCGCCGACCACCGAGGCCAGGACCACCCATTCGGGCGACATCACCGCCATGCCGGTGAGCACCGCCACGTCGACCCAGGCGATGCCGACCTGGCTGGACCGGATGCGGACGATGACGTGCAGCTGGTCCCCGACGCCGACGAGAAGTACGAGGGCCCCGACCGCCCACGGCGACGGCGCAGCGCCTAAGAGAGCGACCACACCGGAGGCGGCCACCACGACGATGCCCAGAAACACGACCAGGCTGACCAGTACGGTCAGCCGTCGGTCGGTGTGGACGGTGGCTGCCAACGGTCCTCCTCGCCCGGGCGGGACTGGTGACCGTGGGTCAGCCTATGTCCTTGAGGTGTCGCTCGCCTAGCGGGTCACGACCAGTCGTTGTTACGCATCGCCCTGACTCCCATCCCGTTCGCCGCCGCCGGCGGCGGGTTCCGCTTCCGTCCGACGGCGTCGCCGCCTACCGGACAGGCCCTACGATAGGGCGAAGGATGGTCGCTCTGCGTGAAAATATGCGTATAGCTGGGTTATCAGGGAAATCACAGCTATTACGCATTGGTGCCCGAATAGTCGTAAGACCGGGATGGCGAAGGTTATTGACTATTCCCTCAAACCATCCTCATCTGGACTGATGGTGCGAAGCGGATCACGTGCTCCTCGCCCGTCAGCCTATGCCGCCTGACCGGGGTCCGCGCGACACCGGTGGTGGTGTGGCGGTCCCACCCGGCGGGTAGCAGCCTGGCGAGACCGCTTGCGGGACAAGGGGAGGTGGACCGCATGGGTTTCGGCATGAGCATCTTCCTGATCGCCGTGGGCGCCATCCTGGCGTTCGCGGCGGAGTTCCAGCTCTCCTGGCTGGACGTCCGGGTCGCCGGGTGGGTGCTCATGCTGGTCGGGGTGCTCGGCCTGGGGATCGCGCTGATGATGTGGTACCGGCGTCGCAGCACGGTGCCCTGACCGCCGCGAATCCACCGCACCCCGCCACCACCTCCCGAGCCGGTGGCCGTCCCCCGCTGCCGCGCCGGTCGACCGCACCCGTGCCTACCAGTAGTGCTTGCGCGGGCCGATCTGCCGGCCGGCGGCTCCCAACAGGAACAGCACCGCGCCGAGCACGGCCAGGATGATGCCGACCGTCACCAGCCACCCGATGTTGAAGATGGCGCCGAGGATCAGCAGGACGACTCCCAGAATGAACATCCGCGACTCCGATTCCTGACGTGTCGGGCCTGTCTCTTCCCCCAACCGGCCGCCGTCAATCCTCGACGCGGCGCCGGGTCGCGGCGTACCACGACCTGACGGGTACGCCACCGGAGGCCCGGGCGGTCTGTGCCAGGATGGCGCCATGGCGCTTGATCACGGCGATCTGCCCGACGTGTCCGACCTGGTGGTGGGGGTGATCGGCGGCACCGGCGAGCAGGGGCGCGGCCTGGCGTACCGGCTGGCCCGCGCCGGTCAGCGGGTCGTCCTCGGCTCCCGGGTGCCGGAGCGGGCCGCGCACGCCGCCGCCGAGGTGGCGGCGCTGCCCGGGGTGACCGGTCAGGTCACCGGGGGCGGCAACGACACCGCGGCGACGCAGGCCGACCTTATCGTGGTGGCGGTGCCCTGGTCCGCCCATGCGGAGACGCTGCGCGGGCTACGGGAGCAGCTGGCGGGCCGGATCGTGGTGGACTGTGTCAACCCGCTCGGGTTCGACCAGTTGGGGCCGTACGCGCTGCCCGTGCCCGAGGGCAGCGCCGCCCAACAGGCCGCAGCCCTGCTGCCGGAGTCGCGGGTGTGCGCCGCCTTCCACCACATCAGCGCGGCCGAACTCAACGACCCGACGGTGGAGCGCATCGACTCCGACGTGCTGGTGCTCGGCGACGAACGGGCAGCGGTGGACATCGTGCGGGCGCTGGCCGCCCGGATTCCGGGGATGCGCGGCGTCTACGCCGGCCGGCTGCGCAACGCCGGCCCGGTGGAGGCGTTCACCGCCAACCTGATCGCGATCAACCGCCGCTACAAGTGCCGGTCCGGGGTGCGGATCACCGGGGTGTGACCCGCACGCCCGGTCGCCGGCGACGGCCTACTCGTAGCTGTGCTCCGCGGCCGGGAACACCCCGGCGCGTACCTCCTCGGCGAACCGGGTGGCCGCCTCGGTGAGCACCCCGGCCAGGTCGGCGTACCGCTTGACGAACCGGGGCGCCCGGTCCGGGTTGAGGCCGGCCATGTCCTGCCACACGAGCACCTGCGCGTCGGTGTCCGGGCCGGCGCCGATGCCCACGGTGGGGACCGGCAGCACCGAGGTGATGCGGCGGGCCACCGGTGCGGAGACCATCTCCAGCACCACCGCGAACGCCCCGGCGGCGGCCACCGCCTCGGCGTCGGCCACCACCTCCTCGGCGGCGTCCCCGCGGCCCTGCACCCGGTAGCCGCCCAGTCGGTGCAGGCTCTGCGGGGTGAAACCGACGTGGCCCATCACGGGGATGCCGGCGCGCACGATCGCCTCGATCTGAGGTGTGCACCGCCGCCCGCCCTCCAGTTTGACCGCGTGGCAGCCGGTCTCCTTCATGAACCGCACCGCGTTCCGCAGCGCCTGTGCCGGTCCCTCCTCGTAGGAGCCGAACGGCATGTCGGCGACGACCAGCGCGCGCCGGGCGGCGGTCGCCACCGCGCGTACCAGGGGGATCATCTCGTCGACGGTGACCGGCACGGTGGTCTCGTACCCGAACACCGTGTTGCCGGCCGAGTCGCCGACGAGCAGCACGGGGATACCGGCCTTGTCGAAGATCTCCGCCGTGTACCGGTCGTAGGAGGTCAGCATCGCCCACTTCTCGCCGCGCGCCTTGGCCTCCAGCAGGTGGTGGACGCGGATCCGGCGTCCGCCGGACACCTCGGACAGGTAGGACATCGTCGTCTCCTCTCACCTCGTGGCCGCCGGTCAGGCGGTCCCCGGGTACGCGGTGATCGTCCCACTTCCGCCCGGGCGCAGGGACCCCTCGGTGGAGTGCGTCACAGCGATTCGCCGGCGCAGGCCGTGGCGGTCCGGCCCACCTGCGCCGGGGGTCGGGGTCAGCCCCGGAACCGGTTGGTGATCGGCAGTCGGCGGTCGCGTCCGAAGGCGCGGGGGGAGATCTTCGGCCCGACCGCGCCCTGCCGGCGCTTGTACTCGGCGACGTCGACCATGCGCAGCACCCGGTCCACGGTCTGCGGATCGTGGCCGGCGGCCACCAGATCCTCCCGCCCCAGGTCCCGCTCGACGTAGTCGGCGAGCAGCGGATCCAGCTCCTCGTACGGCGGCAGGGAGTCGGTGTCCAGCTGACCCGGCCGCAGCTCGGCGCTGGGCGGCTTGGTGATGACCCGCTCGGGGATCGGCGGCACCTCGCCGGCCCGGGCGGCGGCCTCGTTGCGCCAGCGGGCCAGCTCCCAGACCAGCGTCTTGGGCACGTCCTTGAGCGGGCAGAACCCGCCCACCGTGTCGCCGTAGAGGGTGCTGTAGCCGACCGCCAGCTCGCTCTTGTTGCCGCAGGCCAGCACCAGGTGCCCTTCCTGGTTGGACAGCGCCATGAGGATCACGCCCCGCACCCGGGCCTGCAGGTTCTCCACCGCCAGCCCCGACAGCGACATGTTCGCCAGGAACGCGTCCACCATCGGCTGGATCGGCTCCACGCGGAACTCCAGCCCGGTCCGCTTGGCGAGCTCGGCGGCGTCCTGCGCGGAGTGGTCGGAGCTGTACCGGCTCGGCATGTAGACGCCGACCACCCGCTCGGCGCCGAGGGCGTCGACGGCCAGCGCCGCCACCACACTGGAGTCCACCCCGCCGGACAGGCCCAGCGCCACCGATCCGAACCGGTTCTTGCGGACGTAGTCCCGCAGCCCGAGCACCAGCGCCCGCCATACCGACTCCGGGCCGGTGGGCGGGACGGCGACGCCGCCGTCGGCCGGCGGAGCGGGCGGCGGGGACAGCCGCACCGGGAGCGTCACCCGCTCCACCCGCATCCCGGTCAGCGGACCGGCCGGCGGCTGCGGGTCGGCCGCCGGCAGTGTCAGGTCGTGCACCACGAGCTGCTCGGTGAAGAGGTCGGCGCGGGCCAGCAGCCGGCCGGTCGGGTCGACGATCATCGAGTCGCCGTCGAAGACGAGCTCGTCCTGGCCACCGACCAGATTGACGTAGGCGACGGTGGCGCCGGTCTCCCGCGCCCGGTCGGCCACCGCCGGCAGGCGTACGCGGTCCTGCTTGCCCTCCTCGTACGGCGAGCCGTTGACGGTGACCACCAGCCCCACCCGGGCCTGGCCGGCGGCGGCGAACGTGCCGCCGGGCCGCCACAGGTCCTCGCAGATGGCCAGCGCCACGTCGACCGCCTCCGGCGGTTCGCCCAGCCGCAGCACGGTGAGCGTGTCACCGGGGGCGAAGTAGCGGGCCTCGTCGAACACGCCGTAGGTGGGCAGGTGGTGCTTGACGTAGCGGGCGGCCACCCGTCCCCGGTGCAGCACCGCCAGCACGTTGCGGGCGCCGCCGGTCGGGTCGACCTGCACGCCGGCCCGCGGCGGCGCGTCGGCGTCCAGGTAGCCGACCAGCACCGGCAGCTCGCCCAGCCCGTCGGCGGCGAGGTCGGCGGCGAGCCGGGTCACGGCCTCTCGCGAGGCGGTCACGAACGACCGCCGGAACACCAGGTCCTCCACCGGGTAGCCGGTCAGCACCAGCTCCGGGAAGGCGACCAGGTGCGCCCCGGCGTCCGCGGCGCGCCGGCTCCAGTCGCGGACGAGTGCCGCGTTGCCGTCGAGGTCGCCGACGGTGGCGTTCACCTGGGCCAGCGCGATCCGGAACAGCGGCACCCGGCCATTATCCCGCGGCGCGCGCCACCGGCCGTGCGTACGTCACCCGTGCCACCCACGGACGCCGTCGCGGGCTAACCTCACCGTGCGGGAGCCGGACGCAGCGGCGCGACCGGCCCCGTCGCCGGGCGCCGGCGCCGCCGGCCCGCCCGGCAGTGAAGGGAGTCGATGATGGACCGTCGGCAGGAGCAGGAGTTCGTCCTGCGTACGCTGGAGGAACGGGACATCCGGTTCGTCCGGCTGTGGTTCACCGACGTGCTGGGCACGCTCAAGAGCGTCTCGGTGGCGCCGGCGGAGCTGGAGGCGGCCTTCGCCGAGGGCGTCGGGTTCGACGGGTCGGCGATCGAGGGGTTCGCCCGGGCCCACGAGTCCGACATGATCGCCATGCCGGACCCGACCACGTTCCAGGTGTTCCCGTACGAGGAGAACCTCGCCACCGACGGCTCCGGCGGCGAGAGCGCCCGGATGTTCTGCGACATCCTCATGCCGGACGGCTCGCCGTGCCCCGCCGACCCGCGGTACGTGCTGGCCAGCGAACCGACGACCAACTCGTCCTCGTT
>CAZSNW010000030.1:0-17337 GCA_964608245.1 uncultured Micromonosporaceae bacterium | reverse complement strand
GCGGGTACGACGTGGCGAAGCGGGTCGCCGATGCGGCCAACATGGCCTACCACCGCGCCCGCGGGCTGGACGTCGCCATCGTCCGCATCTTCAACACGTACGGCCCGCGGATGCGCCCCGACGACGGCCGGGTGATCCCGACCTTCATCTCCCAGGCGCTGCGCGGCGAGCCGCTCACGGTGCACGGCACCGGCGAGCAGACCCGCTCGATCTGCTACGTCGACGACCTGGTCCGCGGCATCCTGCTCCTGCTGGACTCGCACGAGACCGGGCCGATCAACTGCGGCACCGAGCACGAGATGACCGTGCGGGAGCTGGCCGAGAAGATCGTGGCGCTCACCGGGAGCAGCTCGCCGATCGTCCACGTGCCACGGACCAGCGACGACCCGGAGAAGCGCCGCCCCGACCTCACGCTGGCCCGCACGAAGCTGGGTTACGAGCCGGTGGTCGGGCCGGACGAGGGTCTGCGCCGCACGATCGAGGACTTCCGCCGGCGGCTTAGCTGAGTCGCCCGTGGTACGCGGCCGGTGACCGGACGGTGTGACCGGCGTGACCGGTCCGGTCGGCCTGACCGGCCGCCGGGCGCGGCGGGCGTACGCTGGCCGCATGGCTGCTGACCAGGGCGCGCCCCCGGGCGCCACCGGGGGACCCGTGACCGGGCGGGCCTCGGTACCCACCGGCCGCGCCTCGGTGCCGACCGGCCGGTACGCCGCCGGTCGCGCGCAGGTGCCGGTGGACCACGCGGGGGTGCCGGAGACGCCGGCTTCGGTGGTCGGCCGGGTCAGCGGCCGCGCCACGGTGCCGCCGGTCGGCCCCCCGGTCCCACCGGTGACCTCGCCGGGCCGGACCGGCCGGCCCGGGCGTCGGCGCCGGTGGCCGCGCCGCCTGGGCATCGCCGCCCTGGCCACGCTGCTCGTGCTGGTGCTGCTGGCGGTCGGCGGCCTGCTCTACGTGCAGCGGCTGGACGGCGCCATGGGGCGCATCGACGCGTTCAGCGGGCTCACCGAACGGCCGCCGGCCAACGCCCCGGGCACCCTCAACATCCTGCTGCTCGGCAGCGACTCCCGGGACCCGGACCGGCTCGACGGCAGCCGGGCGGACACGATCATGCTGCTGCACGTGCCGTCGGACCGGGACGGCGCGTACCTGATGTCGATCCCGCGGGACCTGTGGGTCTACGTGCCGCCGGCGCCGGGAGGCGGGGGCGGCCACTACGCCAAGATCAACGCAGCGACGGCGTTCGGCGGGCCGTCGCTGATGGTGGCGACGGTGGAGGCGTACACCGGGGTGCGCATCGACCACGTGGCGCTGGTGGACTTCGCCGGGTTCGTGGAGATGACCGACGCGGTCGGCGGGGTGGAGATGGACATCCCGCAGACCATCACCTCCATCCACCGGCCGTACCGGACGTTCGAGCAGGGCCGCCAGCACCTGGACGGCGCGGAGGCGCTGGACTACATCCGCCAGCGGATGCAGTTCCCGGACGGGGACTTCACCCGGATGCGCAACCAGCAGCAGTTCCTGCGCGCGCTCATGGACAAGGCGACCGACTCCGGTACGCTCACCAACCCCGTGCGGCTGCACCGGCTGCTCACCGCGACCACCCGCACCGTGCGGGTCGACGAGAACTTCTCCCTGCTGTCGGTCGGGTGGGCGCTGCGGCACGTCCGCGGGGATACGGTGACGTTCCTCACCAGCCCCCACGCCGGCATCGGGTGGGCGGACGGGCAGAGCGTGGTGTTCTCCGACGACGAACGGGCCGCCGGGTTCTACCGGGCGGTGAAGGAGGACCGGCTCGCCGAGTGGCTGTCCGACCACCCCGACGCCGTGTCGAGGTGAACGGCCTTCGGGACTCCGTCCCGCAGGCTGGCGCGGATCGCATAGAGTGGCGCCAGCGTCGGCCACCCGCCGACGCCAGTGTCACCACGTGTCAGGAGCGTCGATGCGCGGTTCCGCTGGCCGTCCCGGGTACGGTGAGGCGCACCCGCACGCCCGCGGCTACGGGGCACCGGCCGACCCGCGCTCCGCCCACGGTCCGGCCGGGCACGTCGCGGCCGGGCACGGGCCCTGGCACGGTCAGCACGCCGGCGGCGGCTGGTCCGGCGCCGGCTGGTCCGGTGACTGGTCGGGCGACGGATGGGGGGCGCCGCCCCACGGCGCGTCGCCGCACGGCGCCCCGCCCCACGGCGCCCCGCTCCACGGCGCACCACCGCACGGCGCGCCGCCGCCCGGGCGGCCCGTGCCGCCCGGCCACCGGGGTGGGCGCGGCCCAACCCACCCGCCGGGCCGGCCGACCGCCGCCGCCAGGCCGGCGCCGCCCGCCGGCGGCAAGGTCTACGCCGCCGGCCGCCGGGTCGACGACGAGGACGACGAGGAGGAGCTTCCCTCGCCGAGGCGCCGCGGGCGCCTGCCCCGGTGGGCGCTGACGCTCGTGGTGGTCGGCGGGGTGCTCATGTTCTTCGGTGGCGGCACGGCGCTGGCCGGCGCCTTCCTCATCGACCGCTACACCGGCTCGATCCAGCAGGAGAACCTGCTCGGCTCCGCGGCCGTCGAACCCGGCAAGGAACTGGAGGGCCCGATCAACATCCTGCTGCTCGGCCTGGACGGGCGGAAGGACAAGACCGACGACACCCGCTCGGACACGATCATCGTGCTGCACATCCCGAGCAGCCACGACCAGGCGTACCTCATCTCGGTGCCGCGCGACACCTGGGTGTCGGTCCCCGGCTACTGGGAGATGAAGATCACCGAGGCGTTCTACCACGGCAACCAGGACGGTGGCTGGACCGGCGGCGCCCAGCTGGTGGCGCAGTCGCTGCACCAGCTCACCGGGCTCCGGTTCAACGCCGCGGCGATCGTCAACTTCGGCGGATTCGAGAAGATCATCGACGAGCTGGGTGGCGTCGAGTACTGCGTCGACACCCCAGCCACGTCCGAGCACCTGGTGCTGGTCAACGGTAAGCCCACGTCGATCGGCGAGGCCCGTCGCAACGGATACGCGTACGAGCCGATCCGGTACGAGACGGGCTGCCAGCACCTGAAGGGCTGGCAGGCGCTGGACTACGTCCGCCAGCGCAAGAACCTGGAGAGCGGGGAGGGCGACTACGGCCGTCAGCGTAACCAGCAGCAGCTGCTCCAGGCCATCGCCGCGCAGGCCACCAGCCGTGACGTGATGACCAACGTCGCCCTGATGGACCGGCTGCTGCGGGCCGCCGGCGACGCGATGGTCATCGACACCAACGGGGTGGAGCTGTTCGACTTCGCGTTCACGCTGCGCAACCTGCGCCCCGGCGACCTGGTGTCACTGCGGACCAACGACGGCTGGTACAACTCGATCGAGGTCAACGGGGTCTCCGCCGAGACACTCAACGAACGCAGCCTGGCGATGTTCCAGGCGGCCGCCAACGACACCATGGCCGAGTTCGTGGTGCAGAACCCCGACCTGGTGAACTGACCGGGGCCCGGTGGACCGACCGTCGGCCCGTCGTCGCTAGCCTTGCGGCGTGACGAGCCCGACCCCGCCGGGCGCGGGGCCGCTGACCCCGACTCCGCTGGTCTTCGCCCACCGCGGGGCCTCGGCGATCCTGCCGGAGCACACCCTGGAGGCGTACTCCGCGGCGCTCGCGCAGGGCGCCGACGGGGTGGAGTGCGACGTGCGGCTCACCCGGGACGAGCACCTGGTGTGCGTGCACGACCGGCGGCTGGAGCGCACCAGTGACGGCCGCGGGCCCGTGAGTGCGTACACCCTGGCGGAGCTGCAGCGGCTGGACGTCGGTTCCTGGCACAACGGTCGACCCGCGCGCATCCTCACCCTCGAGGACCTGCTCGACCTGCTGCGCCACGCCGGTCGGCCGGTCCGGCTGCTCATCGAGACCAAGCACCCGGCCCGCAACGGCCACCGGCTGGAGCGGCGACTGGTGGAGCTGCTGGCCCGGCACGGGCTGCTGCAGCCGTCCGAGTCGGCGCCCGTGTCGGTGGGGGTGCTGTCGTTCTCCACCCTGGCGCTGCGCCGCATCCGGCAGCTGGCCCCCGAGCTCCCGGTCTGCCAGCTGCTGCCGGCGCTGCCGCCCGGGCTGCGCCCGACCCGGCTGCCGGCCGGGGTCCGCACCGCCGGGCTCGGCATCCCGCTGGTCCGCGCCCGACCGGGGGTGGTGCCCACGCTGCGGGCCGCCGGCAACGAGGTGTACGTGTGGACCGTCAACTCGCCGCTGGACGTGGAGCTGGTGTGCCGGCTCGGCGTCGACGGCATCATCACCGACCGGCCCGCCGAGGTGCTGGCCCAACTCGGCCGCTCGACCCCGGGTGCCGCCCCGGTGCACTGACCGGCGCCCGACGGTCGGACCGGGCGCTGACCGGCGCCCGACGACCGTACCGGCGGCCCGAAGACCGGACCGGGGCGACATCCGTCGCCCGACCGGGTGTCGACCGGCCACGGATCGACCGGTCGGAGGGGGTGGTATGGGCCGGATATTGCGTCGCCCTCGCCAACCGGGGGTAGGGTGGTGACACGGATCTCACCACGTCGCCAACCTGACGTGCGAGATCGACACACCGGGAGGCGCAATGGCGACGGCGGTGGCCGAGCGGAGCTGGTGCGTAGTGGTGCCGCACGATCCGCGCGGCGCGCGCCTGGCACGACGTCGACTGGCTGCGGAGCTCGGCCCCCTGGTGACGCCCACGCTGCTGGCGGACACCGTGGCGGTGCTGGCCGAGCTCGTGGGCAACGCGATCCGGCACGCGGATCCGCTGCCCGGCGAGGTCATCCGCGTGCTGTGGCGGCTGCGGCGGCAACCGGGCCGGTGCGTGGTCACGGTCCAGGTCACCGACGGGGGCTCTCCGTGGCGTTCGCCGGCGCTGCGGGCCGCCGGCCCGGAGGCGATCGACGGCCGCGGACTGCGGATCGTCCGCGCGCTGGCCGACCGCTGGGGCGTGGAGTCCGACCAGCTCGGACAGAACGTCTGGGCTGAACTGTCCGGCGCCCCGCCCGACCACTAGGCTGATCGCCCGTGAGCAGACGACGCGACCGTCGAGGGCGCCGGGCCGCCGCCCGCGCCGACGCCGCCCCGCCCCGCCAGCGGCGGCACAGTGTGTTCGTCCCCCGGCCGTTCGAGGGCCTGGCCGACGAGGCCGAGTGGGTGGCGCTGCGCGAACTCGTGCCCGCGGCGACCGCGCCGCTGAAGCTGTCGGCGTCGGCGGTCGAACGCTACGGCGACCGCACGGTCATCCTCGCCACCCTGCTGCCGCTCGCGCTGCCGGCGATGAGCCGCGCCGACGGCACGGTGCTGGTGGGCCTGCAGCGGGAGGGGAACTCCGGCGACGTCAACCGGGACATCGCCGCGTCGCTGGAGGCGGCGCTGGCCGCCGAGCCCGGTGCGCCGGTCGACGTCCCGGCGGAGCCGGGCGAGGGTCCGCGGCTGGCGGACCTGCTCGACGACGGCCTGCTCGACATCACCCTCCACGACACCTTCGATTTCTGGCTGGAGGGCGTCGACGCCGACCCGCAGGTCACCGCGTCGATGGAGCGGGCCAACGGCGCGATCTACCCCACGGTCCGCCTGCAGGCGGCCCGGGCGGCGTACTGGTGCCGCATCGGCGAGCGGGCGCACGTGCGGTGGGTGCTGCCGGAGCAGGAGGACGCCGCGCTGCGGGCGCTGGCCCGGGTGGCGGCCGCCGGCGGCCTGCGGCTGGGTGACGACACCCGGTTCGCCGGCATGTTCCGCGCCCACGGGCTGCTGGTGCCGGTGTGGGACCTGCCGGTCGACGTGCCGGCGGAGCGCTGGGAGGAGCCGCTGTCGGCCTTCCGCGCGCGGTACGCCGAGGCGCTGGCGGTCACCGGGGACCTGACGCCGGAGGAGCGGCGGGCCCGCCAGGGCCTGATCGGCCGGCAGCTCACCCTGCGCTGAGCAGCACGCCGGGTCCGCCGGCGGCGACGGACGACCCCGCGACCGTCACCGGAAGCCGCGCCGGCCCGCCCCGCCCTCGGACGGTGTGCCGTGGGCTGCGAACGGCGCGCCCGGTGGCCCGAACGGCACGTCCTGCGACCGGTGCTCCGGCTCGGCCGGCCGGGGCGGGGCCTCGGGCGCCGGGTCACGCGCCAGCGGGCACGACAGGCAGCGCGGCCCGCCGCGGCCGGTGACCAGCTCCGAGCCGGGCACCCGCTCCACCTCGATGCCGGCGAGCTCCAACTGGGCGTTGGTCTCCACGTTCCGCTCGTAGGCCACGCACAGCCGGGCGTCGATCGCCAAGGTGTTGTTGCCGTCGTCCCACTGCTCGCGTTCGGCGACCACCGGGTCCAGGCCGGTGTCGATGACCCGCAGCTCCGGCAGCCCCATGGCGCGGGCGGCCACCACGAGGAACGGCCCCGGCTCCCCCACCAGCGGCTCGCCGTCCTCGCCCGGGGTCACCGGGTACGCGACCAGCGTGTCGGCCACCGCCGGGTACATGAGCACGGTGCCGGTGTCGACCATGGTGCAGACGGTGTCCAGGTGCATGGTGGCCCGCTGCTGGGCGACCGGCACGACGAGCACGGTGTGGGCCAGGTTTCGGGCGAACAGCCGGCGGGCCAGCCGTTCGGCGCCGGCCGGGGTGGTGCGCTCCCCGACCCCGACGGCCACCACGCCGGGGGCGAGCAGCAGCACGTCACCGCCCTCCAGCGGCTCCAGCTGCGGCTCGTACGCCATCGGGGTGCCCGCGAACCGCGGGTGGTGCCGGTAGACGGCGTACATCAGGGTCGCCTCGCGCCGGCGGGCCGGGCTGGCCGGACTGGTGACCGCCACGTGGTCGCCGATCCACACCGAGGCGTCACGGGTGAAGACGAGGTTGGGCAGCGGCGGGACGACGAAGTCGTGCACGTCCATGAGGGCGTGGACGAGCCCGGCCGGGCGGTGGCGCAGCCACGGCCGCAGCTCCTCGTGCGCCAGCCCGGCGATGAGCACGGTCGCCAGCCCGTCCGGGTCCAGGTACGACAGGTGGGCGGCGACCCGGCTGCGCAGGGTGTCGCCGAGCCGCGGGTCGGCGAGCACCGCGGTGGTGAGCTCGGAGCGCGCCTCCTCGACCGCGAGCACCTCGCGCAGCAGCTGGTCGAGGTAGAGCACCTCCACCCCGTGGCGGCGGAGCACCTCGACGAACGCGTCGTGCTCCTCGATCGCCCGCCCGACCCAGGGGATGCCGTCGAACAGCAGCTCACCCCGGTTGCGCGGGGTCAGCCGCGCCAGTTCCGGCCCGGGCCGGTGCACCAGGACGGTGCGCAACCGACCCACCTCGGTGTCGACGACGTTGGCCACGTGGTCTAGCCTAATCCGGGCGCACTGGCCGTAACCCGACATTCGGGCGGTAATATATGCCAATGTGTTACCGTCCCGGCATAGACGAGTAGGGGTTCGGTCACGTAGAGTAGCGTCCAGCGCAGCCAGCGACATGACGGAAGGCCCCCCATGAGCGTCTACGCCGCCGGCGGAAGCCGCTACGCCCTCTCGAGCACCCTCAGCCGCCCCAAGGAACGTCCCTCCCCCCTCGAGCGCGCCCGCCAGATGCTCGCCGCCCGCATCGCCCGCCAGACGGCGGCCCTCAGCCGGCGCGCCGCCCAGCGACTGGCGGTCAGCCTGAGCCCGGCCTGGCAGATCGTCGACTGGCCCCACGTGGCCCCGGCCGCGGGCGAAGAGCACCCCGGGTTCCTCGCCATCGGACCCAGCGGGGTGTTCGCGGTGTCCGTGCTCAACCAGGGCCGGCAGCGGGTGCTCATCGCCGGTGAGGTGATCCAGATCCGGAAGTGGCGGGAGCCGCACGTGGCCCGGGCGCGCCGGTTCGCCAAGCGGGTCCGCAAGGCGCTGTCCGCGGCGATCGGCGTGCGGGTGCCCGTCGTCCCGGTGATCACGTTCGTCGGCACCGGCCCGATCAGCGCCCACGGCCTGCCCGCCGGGTGCATCACCGTCAACCTCAAGGAGCTGCCCCGGGTGCTCGCCAGCGCCGGTGACCGCATCACCCCGGAGACCGCCCGCAAGCTCGCCGAGGTGGCCAAGCACCCGGACACCTGGGCGATCTTCAGCTGACCGGCCGGAGGATGTGCCGTACCACCTGGTGGCGGCGGAACGAACGGACGGTGACAAGCCGGCGACGGCACGGGTAGCCTGTCGCCGTGCGGTCGTACGGGACGGTCCGCGGGAGGTCAGGTGGCCCACGTTGAACTGTCGCTGACAGACGCGCCGGCCGGATTGCGCCTACGCCCCGTACCCGAGCCGTGCTCCAGTGTCGACCACTGGGCCGCGGCGGCCGCCCACGCCACCGAGCCGTGCCTGGTCCTCGACCTCCACACCGTGATCGTGGCGGTGTCGTCGGCCGGCAGCCGGCTGCTGCGCATCCCCGAGGCCGCGGCCGTGGTCGGACGCCGGTTCGTCGACACCGTCGGCCCGCTGATCGACTTCACCACCGCGGGCGCCCCGCTGGACGAGGCCGAGCTGCAGCGCGTACCGCCGCTGCTCGCCATCACCTCCGGGATGATGGCCCGCGGACTGATGCGGCTCGCGCCGCCCGGCGACCGGATCACGACCGTGGACGCGGTCTCCGTCCCCCTGCGCGACGGCGCCAGCGTGGTCGGCTCGCTGACGTTCCTGTCCGGCCTGTGACCGTCCGGCGGCGGCCGGCGGTGGACCGGCCGCGCGCCTACGATGGGACCCGTGCCCCCGCGGTCCGTCTCCCGGGCGGCCGTGATGCTGCTGGCCGCCGCCGTCACCGCCGTGACGCTGGCCGGCTGCGGCACGCCCCCCGACTATCCGGGCCCACCGGACCGGCCGCTGCCGCTGCCGACCACCCCCGCCACCGCCACCCCGACACCGACCCCGACCGCCACCGCCACCCCCAGCGCACCCGCCGCGGACCGGGCGGTCGACTGCAACGGGCGGCCGGACGCCGACGCGGTCCTGGCGGTGCTGCGCCGGGCGCAGCTGCTCGACGGCGACGAGAAGGTGACCGTGGTGACCGGCCCGCTGTGCGCCGAGGACTGGCAGTACACCATCGTCTCGGTGCCCGACCGCGACCCGCTGCACGTGGTCACCCGGGGCGCTCCGGGCTCGTTGCAGCTCGTCACCGCCGGCACCGACGTGTGCACCATCGAGGTGCGGGTACGCGCTCCGTCCGGCATCCGGACGGCCGCCAGCTGCGTAGGCTGAACCCATGCCAGGGGTGCCGCCGACCCGCTTCACCTACCTCGGGCCGGAGGGGACGTTCGCCGAGCAGGCGCTGCTCACCATCGCCGCCGCCGCGCGCGGTACGCGTACCCCGGCGCGCAGCGTGCCGGAGGCGCTCGACGCGGTCCGCTCCGGCGAGGCGGACGCCGCGCTGGTGCCGCTGGAGAGCTCGGTCGGCGGCGCGGTCGGGGTCACCCTGGACGAGCTGCTCTCCGGCGAGCCGCTGATGATCACCCGGGAGGTGGTGATCCCGGTCGAGTTCGTGCTCGCCGCCCGCTCCCCCGTCCCGCTGGACGACGTGCGTACCGTCGCGGCCCACCCGCAGGCCGCCCTCCAGTGCCGCGGCTGGCTGCGGCGGAACCTGCCGCAGGCGACCGTGGTGGACGCGCTCTCCAACGGCGCCGCCGCCGCGGACGCGGCCCGGGGCGCGTACGACGCGGCGGTGTGCGCGCCGATCGGCGCCCGGCGGCACCGGCTCACCGTGCTCGCCGACAAGATCGCCGACCACCCGGACGCGGTGACCCGGTTCGCATTGGTCACCCGACCCGGTCCCCCACCGGAGCCGACCGGCGACGACCTCACCACGCTCGCGGTCTCGATCGCCCACGACCGGGTCGGGGCGCTGCTCGCGGTGCTCATGGAGCTCGCGGTCCGGGGGATCAACCTCACCCGGATCGAGTCGCGCCCCACCGGCGAGAAGCTCGGCCGGTACGTGTTCTTCCTCGACTGCAACGGCCACATCACCGAGGCGCGGATGGGCGAGGCCCTGCAGGGGCTGCGCCGGGTCTGCGCGGACGTCCGGTTCCTCGGCTCCTACCCGCGGCACGCGCCGCCCGGGTCCGAGCCGCCGCCCCCGCCACCACCCGGGCTCTCCGACCGGGACTTCGCCGACTCGGCGGCGTGGCTGGCCAGGCTCCGCGCCGGCATCCTCGACTGACGCAGTACGGACCAGGCGTCCCGGTCGCGGCTCAGCCCCAGCCCAGCTCGTGCAGGCGTTCGTCGTCGATCCCGAAGTGGTGGGCGATCTCGTGGATGACGGTGATCGCCACCTCCTCGACCACGTCCTCCTCGGTCTCGCAGATGCGGAGGATCGGCTTCCGGTAGATGGTGATCCGATCCGGGAGCACCCCGCCGTAGTGCCAGCCGCGTTCGGTGAGCGCGTGCCCCTCGTACAGGCCGAGCAGGTCGGGGTCGCTCTCGTGCTCGTCCTCGACGAGGATCACGACGTTGTCCATCATGTCGAGCAGCTCGCCGGGCACCTCGTCGAGCGCGTCGCGCACCAACTCCTCGAACCGCTCCCGGTCCATCTCCACCGGCATGCGGCCATTGTGCATGCGCGCCCACCCGGTCACGAGCCGCCGGACCCGCGCACAGGTACGCCGTACGCGTACCCGGGTCGCCGGCGCGACGGGTGGTCAGGCGAGCCGTGCGGAGAGCGTGATCTCCACGCCGGGGGCGAGCAGCCGAGAGATCGGGCAGTTGACCTTGGCGTTCTCGGCGGCCTCGGCGAACTGTTCCGCGCTCATGCCGGACACCTCACCGACCGTCTCCAGCTCGATCTTGGTCACGGTCGGGCCGGCGTCGGTCCGCTCCAGGTGCACCCGGGCGGAGGTCTCGATCGACTGCGGCGTGAACCCCGCGTCCGCCACCACCCTGGACAGGAACATGGAAAAGCACGCGGCGTGGGCGGCGCCGATCAGCTCCTCCGGGTTGGTGCCCTCGCCCTCCTCGAACCTGGACGAGAACGAGTACGCGGCCTCGTACCCGCCCTTGTGGGTGCGCAGCGTCCCGGAGCCTTCCTTGAGGGTGCCCGTCCAGCGGGCGGAAGCGTGCCTGATCGCCATGCGCCCAATCTAACCGGACCGGGGCGTCGCCACGGCCGGCTCGGCCGGATGCCCGCCGACCTCCTCCAGCAGGCGCGCGAGCCACACCGCCACCCCGTCCTCGTCGTTGGTGAGCGTCACCTCGTCGGCGCGGGCGCGGACCTCCGGGTGGGCGTTGCCGACCGCCACCCGACACCAGCCCGCCCACTCGAACATCGGCACGTCGTTGGGCATGTCCCCGAACACCAGGACCTCCGACGGGTCCACCCCGAGAGCGTTGGCCACCACCGCGAGACCCGTCCCCTTGTCCGCGCCCGGCGGGCAGACCTCCACGTAGCCGAGGCCCGCCTGGGTCACCGAGGCGACCTCGGGCGGGACCACCTCACGGGCGATCGCCAGCAGCTCGTCGGTGTCCCGCTCGTCGCGGATGAACGCCTTGATCAACGGCCCGCGCAGCAACTCACCCCGCGGCCGGTAGGCGATCCGGTTCGGCCACGGCCAGGTCGGGGTGGTGTCGCTCCACAGCGGCGCGTCCGGGCCGTCGAGCGCCTCGACGATGAGGGTGAGCGGGCCGGTCACCGCCTCCAGGTCCGCCAGTGCTGCGGCGAGGTCCGGGCCCGACAGCCGCAGGTCCCGCAGCACGGTGGGCGTACCGCCGTCGAGGGCGACCACTCGGCCGCCGCCGGCCATCACCAGGTGGTCGGCGGTCGGGATGTGCCGTCGGGTGACCTGGAGCAGCCGCGGTCCCCGCCCGGTGCAGCCCACCACCGGGATGCCGGCAGCGCGTACCCGCGCCAGCACCTCGCGGGTGTACGCCGAGACGGTGTCGTCACTGCGTACCAGGGTGCCGTCGAGATCGGTGGCGATCAACCGGGGCAACTCCGAGCGGGGCATCCAGACCTCCAGGCCGACACGGGGGCCGTAAACCTTATCCCAGGTCAGACGGTGGCGGCCACGGTTTCCGCAGACCGGGACCCGGTCGGGTGAGCTGACGGCGTCTGCGCGCGCCCCGGCGGACACCGGAGCACGGGTGACCCGGTCGTACGCTCACAGGGTGACCGAGACGGCGCAGACCCTCGACCGGGGGCTCCGACTGCTGCAGCTGGTGGCCGACAGCCCCGCCGGGCTGACGGTGAGCGAGGCGGCGGCGCGGCTGGGGGTCGGCCGGACCGTGGTCTACCGGCTCACCGGCACGCTGCAGGCGCACGGCATGGTGCGGCGCGACGCCTCCGGCCGGCTGCGGCTCGGCGCCGGGGTGCTGCACCTGGCGCTGCGCGCCCAGCCGCTGGTCGCCGAGGCGGCCCGGCCGGTGCTGCGCCGGCTCGCCGAACAGGTGGGGGCCACCGCGCACCTCACGGTGGCCGAGGGCGACGAGGCGGTGGCGGTGGCGGTCGCCGAGCCGACGTGGACCACCTTCCACGTGGCGTACCGCCAGGGGTCGCGGCACCCGCTGGACCGGGGCGCGGCCGGGCGGGCGATCCTCGCCGGCCGGCGTGGTGAGACCGGGTGGACGGCGTCCGCCGGGGAGCTGCAGAGCGGTGCGTACGGGGTGGCGGCCCCGGTGCCCGGAGTGGACGGTCTGGAGGCGAGCGTGGGCGTGGTGGCGCTGGCCGAACTCGACCCGGAGCAGGTGGGGCCGCAGGTGGTGGCCGCGGCCGCGGAGGTCGCCGCGGCGCTGCGCTGACGCCTGCCGGAATCCAACGGCGTCAAGAAGGACGACGTCTTCCAGAAGTGCCCTCAGCGGCCACCGCTGGGAGCCGTCTACGGCCCGCCACCCGACTGACCACCGGTCAGGTCGAGGTCATCCGGCGTACGTCGAGCACCTCGGTCAACTCGTCCTCGGTGATGCGGCCGGCCGCCACGTGACCGCGGGCGAGCACCACGTCCCGGATCGGCCGGCCCTTGGCGAGTGCCTCTTTGGCCACCACGGCCGCCTCGTCGTAGCCCAGGTACCGGTTGAGCGGGGTCACGATCGCCGGTGACCCTTCCGCGTACGCGAGGCACACCTCCTCGTTGGCCGCCAGCCCGGCGACGCACCGGTCGGCCAGCAACCGGCAGACCTCGGCCAGCAGCCGCACCGACTCCAGCACGTTGCGGGCCATCACCGGCATCATCGTGTTGAGTTCGAAGTCGCCCTGGGAGCCGGCGAACGCCACCGCCGCGTCGTTGCCCACCACCTGGGCGCAGACCATGCGGACCGACTCGCACACCACCGGGTTCACCTTGCCCGGCATGATCGAGGACCCTGGCTGCAGGTCGGGCAGGGCCAGCTCCCGCAGCCCGGCCCGGGGTCCGGAGCCCATCCACCGGATGTCGTTGGCGATCTTGAACAGTCCGATTGCGACGGTACGCAGCTGGCCGGACAGCTCCACCAGGGCATCCCTGGCGCCCTGCGCCTCGAAGTGGTTGCGCGCCTCCGCAAGCGGCAGCCCGGTACGCTCCGCCAGCCGGGCGATCACCGCCGCGCCGAACCCGGGCGGCGCGTTGATCCCCGTGCCGACCGCGGTGCCGCCCAGCGGGAGTTCGGCGAGTCGCGGCACGACCCCTTCGACCCGTTCAGTCCCGTAGCGCACCTGCGCGGCGTACCCGGAGAACTCCTGACCCAACGTCACCGGGGTGGCGTCCATCAGGTGGGTACGCCCGGCCTTGACCACACCGGCGAACTCCTGCGCCTTGACGTCCAGGGCCGAGGCGAGGTGCTTCAGCGCCGGCAGCAGCTGGTGGACCACCAGGTCGGTGGCGGCCAGGTGGATCGACGACGGGAACACGTCGTTGGACGACTGGGAGGCGTTGACGTGGTCGTTCGGGTGGACCCGTCGGCTGTCGCCCAGCCGGGCAGTGGCGAGCGCGGCCACCACCTCGTTCATGTTCATGTTGGAGGAGGTGCCCGAGCCGGTCTGGAACACGTCGACCGGGAACTGGTCGTCGTACCGCCCGTCGGCCACCAGGTCCGCCGCCTCGGCGATCGCCCGGGCGACCTCCATCTCCAGCACACCCAGTTCGGCGTTGACCCGCGCCGCCTCGGCCTTGATCATGGCGAGGGCCCGGATGTGCGCCGGTTCGAGGCCGCGCCCGGAGATCGGGAAGTTCTCCACGGCCCGCTGCGTCTGCGCCCCCCACAGCGCCTCGGCCGGGACCAGCACCTCGCCCATGCTGTCGCGTTCGACCCGGAACCCGTTCATCCCCCCATCGTGCCCCTGTCCGCCGCAACTTCGGCGAAGTTGCCGTCAGAAGGCGGCCCCTGGCGACAACTGCGGCGAAGTTGACGCCGGACGGCCGCGCCCTGGTGACAACTGCGGCGAAGTTGTCGAGAGAAAGGGGTCAGGCGGCTTTGCGTACCCGCTCGACCATGGTGTTGATCAGCCCGGCCACCGCCTCAGGATCGCGGGTGTTGGTCACGAAGTGCCGGTTGTCCGACAGCGCCAGCCGCACCCCCGGGCCCTTCTGCAGCACCACCGCCCGGCCGCGCGGCCGCATCCGGTAGCCCCAGCCGCCCCACGCCCCGGGGTGTACCTCGGTCACCTCGGCGTACTCGATCTCGTCGAGCACCACCGTCACCTGCGCGAACCGCCACGGGCCGAACCGGATCGTCAGCCCGCGCCGGTCCACGGTCAGCCGGATGACCGCGAAGGACGCCGCGACGACGAGCAGGGCCACGACGACCGGTGCGGTCGCCCACGGATTGCCGAGGGCCACACCGAGCCCGGCGGCGCCGACCAGCGCCACCACCAGTACCGCCACGAGACCGCGGGGGACCATGATCTCGTTCCAGCTGGCCCGCTCGTCAGCGCCGAGGTCGAGCCGGGGCGCGTCGGCGGGCGGCCGGCCGGTGGCCGGAGCGGGCGCAGGTGCCCGCCCGAGGGCGAGGAACACCCCGGCCGGCGGCAGCAGGGCGACCCCGATCATCAGGCACAGGTGCCAGGTGAGCGGCGGCGCCTGGTACGCGTCCGCGACGTCCAGGGCCACCACCGCGTTCATCAGCCAGATCCCGGCGCCGAACCCGGCGACCAGCGCGCCGAAGAGCGCCAGCACGCGGCGGCCGTGCCAGCTCCACCGGCGTACCGCGGCGGCCAGCGCGGCGAGCGGGATGCCGGCCGCGGCGGCGATGGTCAGGGCGGTGACAAGCGGGTCGAGCGCCGTGATTCCGTCGACCTCACCGTGCACGTTCCAGTGGGTGGGCATCGGATCGGGCAGCCGGTCCCGCCACGCGAGCCAGGTCACGAGGACGACCGGCAGCGGCAGCGCGGTGACCGCGAGGGCCGCCGCCCAGCGCGCCGGCCCGGTCGTCCGGGAGCGACCGACCTGGTCGCCCACCGCGTGGTCCGCCTGGCTGCCGTTCGGTGCGCCGCTCACTGCAACCTCCTGATCTCCTGGACAACGTCGTCGGTGCTCATCCCCAGGCGCCGCGCCTCGGCGAGCAGCGCCCGCACCGCCGTCACCAGCCGGGCGCGGTCGGCGGCGTCGCTCGCGCGTACCACCGCGCCGCGGCCGGGCCGCAGCTCCAGCAGCCCTTCGTCCCGCAGTACGCCGTACGCGCGCAGGACGGTGTGCATGTTGACCGCCAGCGACTCGGCGAGGTCGCGGGCGGCCGGCAGGCGGGTGCCGGGCGGCAGGGTGCCGTCGGCGACCGCGCCCCGGATCTGGGCCGCGATCTGCTCGACGAGCGGCACCCCGGACGACGGGTCGACCCTGACCAACATGTTTATATCCTACTAGAACAATTGGAGTGGTTACAGTCGGCGGGTCACCCTGCCCAGGCGTGGAGAACCGTCTCCTCCACCGCGTGCACGGCGACGCAGGACAGGCCGATGACCGGCGGGACGGATGAGCCCGACCGGCGTCGTGTGGCTGACCAGAAACCGGGCGGCCGGTCAGGCGACCCAGAACTGCCAGCCCGGTGGCGGAGGCGGCCACGACGGATCGGGCTGCCAGCCCGTCGGCGGTGTCCACCCCGGTGGCGGCGGTGGCCAACCGGGTGGCGGGTTGAAGCGCCACGTGGTGGGTGGACCGCTGCGGGCGTACGCCGGGTGCGGCGCGACGTCCGGTGGTGGCGGTACCACGGGCGCCGGCGGCGGGCCGGCGGTCGTGTAGGTGTCGACGGCCGTGGCGGGTGTCACCTGGGCCGGCATGACCGGTTCGGGCATCCCTGGCAACGGCGGAGCGTCGAGCCAGCTCTGAGGAATCTGGCTTGCGCGCGCGGCGCGCAACACGACCTCGGCTTTGAGGGTGTTGCCCTTGAGGATTGCCCGGGCGACCGTGAGCACACGCCGTTCGGCGAGGAAGCGGACGATCGGCAGCATCTGCTCGCTCATCGCCGGGCTCAGGCGGCCCACCACGTTGCCGTCGACCCGGACCTCGACGAGCGTCTTCACAGACCGCGCGGACTGCTCCACGACCTCGTGCAGGGTGGTGTGGATCCAGCACTCGCCGGCCGAGCTGAGGAGAGGCGTGAGGGTCGCCATGTGCTTCTCCTCGCCGAAGACCTGGATGGGGTTGCCGTAGGGCAGGATCGCGTAGGGCTCCGCGGGTGGGCGGTTCGCCGGGACGAGCAGGTGGGGTTCGCCGAGGTCGAGGCTGACGCTTCCGATGAACCGGGTGACCTCCACGGTCCGACCGCGGTCGTACTCGACGTCGACCCGGTCGCCTCCCCACACCCGGGCGGACACCTGCGGAAGCCACCCCGGGTGGATGAGCGAGGAGAACACGGGGGCGTAGCGTGCGGCGTCTTCCCGTGGCAGGTAGCCCACGGTCAGGCCGTTGATGCGGACGGAGACCGCGTTCGGGTCGTACCTGTTGTCCGGTTCGGGCACGAGCTGCGCGGTGAAGAACAGCTCCACGCCCGCCGGGTCGTAACGGCTACCGAACAGGTTGCGGATCTCGCGGAAGTACCGTGATTCACCCACGACCTCCTGCTGGAAGGACCCGTCCTGCCCCCAGAGGTCCAGCGGATGTGCCGTCGACGGGATCGTGCTCCGCGCCATCGCTCCTCCCGTCGCACAGGCGGAACCTCCCCGAGTCGACCAGGCGCGGGCCTCCCTGCCCGACCCTGGTCACACCCCCGTTCCTACAGTGTGGACTCACTGGTTACGACCGCTGTTCGGTCACGTCGGTCCGCCCGTACGCCCGACCGGTCCTCGGGTCAGTGGTGGTAGACGAGGACGTGGACCTCCATCACCTCGAAGTCGGCCGTGGTGCCCACCTGCACGTCCAGTACCCCGGAGTCGGTGCCGCCGTTGACCTGCCAGCGCAGCCGCCACGTGGTGACCCCGGTGAGGGTGTAGGCGCCGCCGGGTTCGTCGTGGCTGTGCCACCGGTAGGTGTGGGCACACTCG
>CAZSNW010000029.1:6891-17439 GCA_964608245.1 uncultured Micromonosporaceae bacterium | reverse complement strand
CGGGCTCGGGACCGGCCCCGCCGGCGCACCGCCTCGGCGCGGCGGTGCGCCGGCGTGGCCCCGGCCGACCCACCGACGATCTCCGTGAATTCGTCGACCATGTGTGCGACGCGGGCGGTCGGCCGGGAGAATGGAATCATGGAGGTGCTCCGGACCACCCGCCGTCCGCCCCGGTGGGTCGCGATGTCGCTGTTGGTCCTGTGGGGCGTGGTGCTGGCGGTGGCCGGGTTCTGGTCCTCGCAGCACGACGCCCCGACCGTCCGGGCGCAGAGCCCGCTGGCGGAGGGTCGCGCGGCCCTCGACCGGGCCGTGACCATCGTGGTCAGCGCCGCCGGGCCGGGGGTCACCGCGGAGGTCGGGGAGTACCAGATCACCGAGGACTGCCGGTTGTCGTTGACCCGCCGCGGCACCGCGGTCACGCAGGAGATCCTCATGACCGTGGCGGAGGGCGAGGAGCAGGCCCTGCTGGACCGGCTGGCCCAGCGCGTACCGGAGAGCTGGGAGGCCCGCTCCTACCCCACGCTCGCGCGGTTCCACGCCGACGCCGGCCACTTCGTCCGGGTCGACGGGGAGGTGGCCGGGGCGGGGAAGGTCAGGGTGACCGTGAACACCGGCTGTCGTCCGGGGGAGGACCCGGAGCTGTCCCGCGACTGACGGCGCGGCTCAGTACACCAGCGCCCGGGTGTCGTCGGCGAGCACCTCCTCGACGAAGGTGGCCGCGCCGGCCAGGCGTACCCCGGGAAGCAGGTCCTGCTCGGTGATGTTCCGCCGGGCCGCGCACTGGGTGCACACGGTGACCTTGCCGGCGGCGAGCACGGTGTCCAGCAGCTCCTCCAGCGGGGCCGAGTGCGGCAGCTCGAAGGTGGCCGCCCGGCCCGGCAACGCGAACCAGACCGACTCCCCGGTCAGCCACAGCGAGACGTCCACGCCGGTGGCCGCCGCGGTGGCCGCCACCGTGAACGCCTGGGCGCACCGCTCCGGCGCGTCGCTGCCCGCCGTCACCTTCACCACCAGGGTCGATGCCGCCATGACCGACAGCATAGGATCGCCCGGTCGAGCCGGGCCGGCGGTGGAGGGGTGATGGTTACCGAGATCGGCTTCGTCGGGCTGCTGGTGGCCGGCTTCGGACTGCTCGCCGGTGGCCTGGTCTTCCTCGCGGTCCGCACCGGGCGGGGGCGCTGACGGCCCGCCGCGGTTTCGGTCCCCCGACGCGCCGGGTAGATGCCCCGTGTAGCAGGCCGACGTGCGCCCGGCACAGGCCGCCGGGCGTGGACCACACGGGGAGGAACCATGGCGGCACGGGTGGCGATCAACGGACTCGGGCGCATCGGGCGCTCCACGCTGCGGGCGGTGTTCGCCGAGGGGGCGCTCGAACTCGTCGCGGTCAACGACGTGGCGCCCGCCGACAACCTCGCGTACCTGCTCCGGCACGACACCGTCTACGGCCCGTTCATCGGCCAGGCGGAGGCGGAGGACTCCACGATCCGGCTGAACGGCCGGTCGATCCGGGTGTTCAACGAACCGGACCCGGCCCGTCTGCCGTGGCGGGACCTCGACATCGACCTGGTGTTCGAGTGCACCGGGCGGTTCCGCACCGCCGCCGACGCCGGACGCCACCTGCAGGCGGGTGCCCGACGGGTGATCCTGTCGGCCCCGGCCAAGGACGACATGGCCACCGTGGTGTACGGGATCAACCACGAGGAGAACACCGACCAGGAGCTGGTGTCGCTGGCCAGCTGCACCACCAACTGCGTGGCCCCGGTGGTGGAGGTGCTCGACCGGCGGATCGGGGTCAGCAAGGCGACCATGACGACCGCCCACGCCTACACCGCCAGCCAGCAGCTGGTCGACGGGGCGGCGGCCAAGGCGTGGCGGCGCGGTCGCGCCGGCGCGACGAACATCGTGCCCACCAGCACCGGCGCGGCGCAGGCGACCGCGAAGGCGGTGCCGGCGATGGAGGGCCGGTTCACCGGGTCGGCGCTGCGCGTACCGGTGCCGGTCGGTTCCGTCTCCGAGGTGGTGTGCGTGACCAAGCGCCCCACCTCCGTCGAGGAGGTCAACGCGATCTTCCGTGAGGAGGCGGCCGGCGAGCGGTACCGGGACATCCTCGGGGTGACCGAGGAGCCGATCGTCTCCTCCGACGTGATCGGTGACTCGCGCGCCTCGCTGGTCGACGCGACCCTGACCACGGTGACCGGGGGCGACCTGGTGAAGGTCATGGCCTGGTACGACAACGAGTGGGGTTACGCGCGGCAGATGGTGCGCCACGCGGTGGCCACCGTGGGGCAGCCGGTCGCCACCGGGTGAGCCCGGCACGGGTGGTGCCCGTGGCGCCCGGCGGCGTCGCCGCCGGGCGCCACGCGGCGTCCGGGCGTGTTCAGTCGTCGGGCAGGGGCAGCGGCCGCTCGCCGATCGCGACCTCCTGGCCGGCCGAGTGCGGGGTGGCGCGTACCCCCACGTGGGTGACGGGCGCGTGCAACGGCAGGTCGTAGTCGAGCACCGCGGTGGTCTGCTCACCGGGCGCGAGGGTCCACCGCGGCGCGTGTACCTTCGCCGGCAGGTGCCGTACCCCCTCGGGGCCGTGCAGCATCTGCAGGTTGAGCGGCACCGGCAGCTTCTCGGCGCCCTCGTTGCGGACGCTCACCAGCACCTCGCAGCGGCGTCCGTGGGCGGTCCGCTTCTCGTCCGGGCCGCAGCGGATCTCGTGGACCACGAACACCGCCGGCCCGTCGCGGACCTCGGTGCCGACGGCCTGGCTCGGATCGGGCTCCGGCGGCCTGCGGAACAGCTCGTACCCGGCCACCACCGCCAGGGCCGGACCGACCACGAGCGCCACCACCCCGACGGCCGCCACCCCGGCCACCAGGACCGACCGTCGGACGTGCCCGAGCCGCGCGCCGGTGTCCGACAGCCACCGGCCGATCCTCTCCCACATGGTGCCGCCCCCCGCGAACGCCACGATCAGTCACGGACGTGACGAAGACCTCGAACCTCCCCAAGGCCACCGTACCGGTCGAGGCGAAGATCGCTCAGCTCGTCGCCGGATCCGACCCGTCCCCGACCGGGTGGCCCAGCAGCCGCTGCAGGTCGGCGGTACGCCCGGTGTCCGCCAGCGGGGTGCCGTCGATCTCGCGGACCCGGACCAGGCCCCGTACCGACGAGGTGAGCCACACCCCGTCCGCGGTGACCAGCTCACCCGGCCGGACCAGCCGCTCGGCGGTGGCGAGCCCCAGCGACCCGGCGTGCGCGCACAGATGGGCGACGGTGGTGCCGGGCAGGATGCCGGTGTCCTCGGCGGGCACCGTGTACAGCACCCCGTCGAGCAGCCACACCAGGTTCGCGGTCGGCGCCTCCAACGCGTACCCGTCGGCGGAGACCCACAGCGCGTCGTCGGCACCGCGCCTGTGCGCCCACCGCAGCGAGGCGGTGCTCACCGCGTACGACAGCGACTTGACCCCGGGAAGCAGCCACGGGGCGGCCGGTCGGGCGGTGGCCTCCACCGGCAGGGCGAGGGTGACCACCCGCACCCCGTCGCGGCGGGCCCGCTGTGCCGCCTCACCCACCGACGTCACCAGCGCGTACGCGGTGGGCGGCCCGTCCGGGTCGGGGCCGGCGGTGCAGACGAGCCGCAGCGCCCCCTCCCGGTCGGCGGGCCACGCGTCGCAGGCGGTGGTGACCAGCTCGGCGAGGCGGTCGAGCGCGGGCAGGGGGAGGCCGGTCCGGTCGGCCGCGACGGTGAGCCGCTCCAGGTGGGCCGACAGCAGCCAGGGACGCCCGCGCCGCACGTGCAGGGTCTCGAACAGACCGTCGCCGAGCGCCCCGGGGTCGTCGGCGCGGAGCACCGGGGTGTCGGGCGGCACGAGGCCACGCCCCAGCACCGCCAGCACCCGCACGCCGGCAGCGTACCGCCGGCGCCTCCGCTACCGCAGGGCCTCGACGATCTTCCGGGCCAGCGGCTCGTGCTTGGCGTACGCGTTGGGGAACGCCGACCGCTGGACCCGCTGCGCGGCCACGGTGACCGGCATGTCCTGCCAGCCCTGCACCTTCCGCAGCGCCCGGTAGAACGCGGCGGCCGCGTACTCGGGGTCCATGAGCTGGTCGACCGTGCCCCAGCCGGTACTGGGCCGCTGTTGGAAGAGGCCGACCGAGTCGTGGTCGGTGCCGGTGCCGTCGTTCGGCAGCTCCAGCGACCTCGGTACCCGGGGGTTGGCCAGGTTGCGCAGGGTGCTCTCCTGCAGCGCGGTGGCGATCGCGACCACCAGCGCGTAATCCGGCATGCCCTCCCGCTTGCCGACCTCCACGATGGTGGCCGCGTGCTCCATCTGCCGCTGGCTGAGCCCGCCGACGGGGGCCGGAGGCTTCTTTTCCTCCGGCTGGTCGGCGTCGGTCGGGTCGGACTCCGCCGTCTCCGGCGGTTGGGCGTCGACGACCTCGGGCGGGTCGGTGAGCCCGGGTGGGGGTTGGAGGAGGGCGAGGGCGGCCACGATGGACGGCGTGGACGGCAGGCGGTCGGTACGCCCGCCACCGCGGGACGCGTCGTCGGCGGCGGCCGCGCGTTCCCGCAACGGGTCGACCGGCGCGGTGGACTCCACGCCGGACCGACTGGCCGTCGGCGTCGTGTCCGGCTGGTGGGCCGATACCGATCCGGTGACCGCGAGCAGCGGGGTCAGCAGCGCGGCGGCGAGCACCCGCCGCCGGTCGGTCGCGGACCGCCACCGCCACCGGTCCGACCGCTCGTCCCGCCGGCGGTGGCGTCCGATGTAGTGGGTGGTCCGGCGGTGCCGGCCGCCGGAGCGACGGGGGGATCGCACGCCGACAGGCTAAGCGCTGTCGACGTGAATATCCGCAGGTCAGAGGCGTGTTTTCGGTCACGGTCCGGGGGACGGGAACACCCGGACGGGGCCTCGTCGACCCGGTCAGGCAGCGATCCGGCGAACCGTAACTGTCTGACTTATCCGATTAGCCGGTACAGGTCGACCAGCTGGCGGCCGGGTCGGAGGGCGGCCGGGACTATCCTTGAGCAGTGCCGAAGACGTCGTTGGCCGAGGTGCTCCGGGCGCGTGGGATGCGCGTCACGCCCCAGCGTCAACTCGTGCTCGACGCGGTCCGTCGGCTCGGGCACGCCACCGTGGACCAGGTGCACCGGGAGGTCCAGCAGGTCGCCGGGTCGGTCAACATCACCACCGTCTACCGCACCCTGGAGCTGCTGGAGAGTCTCGGCCTCGTCACCCACACCCACCTCGGCCACGGCTCGACCACCTACCACCCCGCCGAGGTCGGCGAGCACGTCCACACCGTGTGCCGTGGCTGCGGTGAGGTCGACGACGTCGACCCGGACCTGCTGCGCCCGGTGGCCGAGGAGCTGGAGCGGCGCCACGGGTTCCAGGCCGACATCCGCCACGTGGCGTTCTTCGGATACTGCGCACGCTGTCGGGAGGACGGATGATCGCAGCCGGTGCGGTCCCGGTCGCCGCGGTGGCGCCCGACTCGCCGGACGCACCGGTCGCCGCGCACTACGGCGACCCGATGCGGGAGCAGCGGGCGCTCGTCACCGGCGCGGGACTCGTCGACCGCAGCCACCGGGGCGTGCTCGCGGTCAGCGGCGAGCCCCGGCTCAGCTGGCTGCACGACCTCACCACCCAGCACCTGTCGGCGCTCGCCGCCGACGAGGGCACCGAGGCGATGGTGCTCTCCCCGCACGGGCACCTGGAGCACCACTTCCTGGTGGTCGACGACGGCGCCACCACGTGGCTGGACACCGAGCCCGGCCGGGCCGCGGGGCTCGCGGAGTTCCTGCAGCGGATGCGGTTCCTCACCCCGGTGGAGATCCGCGACGCGGGGGACGAGTACGCGGTCCTCTCGCTCGTGGGGCCGCAGACCGACGCGGTGCTCGCCGCCGCCGGGATCGAACCACCCGGCCCCGTCGACCTGCTGCCGGTGCCCGGGCCGAAGTTCCCCGCCGGCACGGTGCCGCCCCGCCCCACCGTCCGCTACCCGGTGACCCGGCTGCCGGGTGGGGGCTTCGCCCGCCGCGGACGGCTGGGGGTCGATCTGCTCGTGCCGCGTGACCGCACCGCCGAGCTGGCCGACACCCTGGTCGCCGCCGGCGCGGTGCCGTGCGGCGTGTGGGCGTACGAGGCGGTCCGGGTGGCCGCCCGGGTGGTGCGCCCCGGCGTCGACACCGACCACCGCACCCTGCCGGCGGAGGTCGACCTGGTCGGGCCCGCGGTCCACCTGGAGAAGGGGTGCTACCGCGGGCAGGAGACGGTGGCCCGGGTGCACCACCTCGGCCGGCCGCCGCGCCGGCTGGTGCTGCTGCACCTGGACGGCATCGCCTCCGAGGAGCTGCCCGCGCCGGGCACGCCGGTGACCGCTGGCGGCCGCCCGGTCGGCTTCTGCGGCACCGCGGTCCGCCACGTCGAACTCGGACCGGTGGCGCTGGCGGTGGTGCGGCGCGGCCTGCCTGACGGCGCCGACCTCGTGGTCGGACCGTTCGCCGCCGCCGTCGACCCGGACTGACCCGGCCGCGCGTACCGTCGCGCCACGGCCCTGCCGTCCGGCGCCGGCCGGTGCGAGGATGGGCGCATGAGCGGCGGAACCCTCATCACGGTGGCGCCCACCGGCGCCGAAGTGGACAAGGCGAAGGTGCCGGCCCTGCCGGTGACCCTGGAGGAGCTCGTGACCACGGCCAAGGAGTGCCGGGCCGCGGGGGCCTCGGTGATCCACGTCCACATCCGGGACGACGAGACCAAGCCCACCCTCGACCTCGGACGGTTGAAGGAGACGGTGGCGGCCCTGAAGGAGGCCACCGACCTGGTGGTGCAGCTGTCCACCGGCGGGGCGGTGACCGACCCGGAGGCCGACCGGCTGCGCGTGCTGCAGGCGAAGCCGGAGATGGCCTCCTGCACCATGGGCACGGTCAACTTCGGCGAGGACGTCTTCCTCAACCGGTGGGAGTTCATCGTCGAGCTGCACACCACCATGCAGGAGCTCGGCGTGGTCCCCGAGTACGAGATCTTCGACCTCGGTCACCTGTGGTCGCTGCAGCGGCTGCTCGACGCCTACGGGCTGCCGGCCGGCGGGCACGTCCACGTCGACCTCGTGATGGGGGTTCCCGGCGGCATGCCCGGCACCGCCGAGGCGCTGGTGGCCTGCGTGGCCGCGCTGCGCGACCTGCCGGAGGGCACCACGTTCTCGGCCACCGGCATCGGGCGTACCACGTTGCCGGTGATGCTCGCGGCCCTGTCCTGCGGCGGCCACCTGCGGGTGGGCATGGAGGACACCACGTCGTTCGCCCGCGGGGTGCCGGTGACCTCCAACGCCCAGCTGGTGGAGCGGGCCGCCACCCTGGCCACGCTCGCGCAGCGCCCGCCGATGACCCCCGACGAGGTACGCGGGATGCTCGGCATCCCGGCCCGCGGGGCCTGACCGGCCGGGCGGCGTCCGCGTCGCGACCCGGTGGAGGCGGCGGTCACCGCGGCGGCTACGGTCGCTGCGTGTCGCGCAGCTATCAGGGTGGTGTGCCGGTCGCCGAGGTGGTGCGGTCCGGCTTCGTGGAGGGTCGGCACCACGGATCGGTGGTGGTGACGGACGCCGCCGGCCGGATCGTGGCGTCCGCCGGGGACGTGACCGCGCCGGTGTTCCCGCGGTCGTCCAACAAGCCGATGCAGGCGGTGGGGATGCTCCGGGCCGGGCTGCGGCTGGCGGACCCGGCGGACCTCGCCGTGGTCTGCGCCAGCCACTACGGCGAGGACGAGCACCTGGAGCGCGTACGCGGGTTGCTGCACCGGGCCGGTCTGGACGAGTCCGTGCTGCGCTGCACGCCCGACCTGCCGCTGGATCCGGAGGCCCGCAACCGGGTGCTGCGCTCCGGCGGCGGGCCGGCGCCGGTGCTGATGAACTGCTCCGGCAAGCACGCCGGGATGGTGCTCACGTGCCTGGCTGCCGGTTGGCCGGTGGAGACCTACCTCGACCCGGCGCACCCGCTGCAGGTGGTGCTGGGCGAGGCCGTCACGGACCTCACCGGCGAGCAGGTCGCCGCGGTCGGGGTGGACGGTTGCGGCGCCCCGCTGTTCGCGGTGTCGCTGCTCGGCCTCGCCCGGGCGTTCCTGCGCCTGGTGTCGGCCGACCCCGGCACGCCGGAGCGGACGGTGGCCGACGCGATGCGGGCCCGGCCGTTCCTGGTGGCCGGCACCGGGGCCGGGGACACCAGGCTCATGGAGGGGGTACCCGGGCTGCTGGCCAAGAGCGGCGCGGAGGGTGTGGTCGCGGTCGCCCTGCCCGACCGGGGCGCGGTCGCGGTGAAGATCGACGACGGTGCGGCACGGGCGCGGCTACCGGTGCTGGTGGCGGCGCTGCGGCGGCTCGGCGTGGACGCACCGGTGCTGTCGGAGCTGGCCGAGGTTCCGGTGCTCGGTGGTGGCGCCCCGGTGGGGGCGGTGCGGTCGATCTGGTGACCTGCGGCGGTCCGGTCGGGATCGTCCGTCGTTGCACTCCACGTCCCGGGGTGAGCGGTCTCACGCTTGCAATTGCAAGCGTTCGCTAGCCGCTAGCTAGCACGGTGGCTAGCGTGGAGGCGTGGAGGAGAGCGTCCGGGATCAGGGCCGCGGGATCGGGGACTTCATCCGGGACCTGCGGCGTAGCGCCGGGGTGTCGCTGCGCCAGCTGGCCGAGCGCGCCGGAGTGAGCAACCCCTACCTGTCCCAGATCGAGCGGGGGCTGCGCCGGCCCAGCGCCGAGGTGCTCGCGCAGATCGCGCACGCCCTGCGGGTGTCCACACCGGCCCTGTACCTCAAGGCCGGACTGCTGGACCCGCGGGAGGGCCCCGGCGTCCTGGAGGCGATCGCGGCCGATCCGGATCTCACGGTCTCCCAGAAGAAGACCCTGACCCAGATCTACGAGACCTTTCGGCGGGAGAACCTCCGGGAGCGCGCCGGAACCGGAGGCGACGGTCACGCCGGGACCGACGACGACCACACCGAGACCGATCAGGAGGAGCCATGACCGACCGTGAGTACCCGGACGCCGTCTACGCGGTGGCCGGCGTCTCGGACCTCGCCTACCAGCGACTGCGGAGACTGCCGGAGACGGCGACCCGCACCGTGCAGGCGGCGCGCCGCGCCGCGCAGACCTGGCGGGAGACCGGCAAGCTGCCGCTGGACCAGGACCGTATCACCGAGGAGCTGGCCCGGCTGCGCCAGACCGCGCAGCGCGGCGCCGCCACCCTGCTGGACCGGGCGGTGAAGCTCCAGGAGCGGGCGACCGAGAGCTACCGCCGGCTGGTCGAGCACGGCGAGGCCGTGCTGAACCGGAACCGGGGCCCGGTCTCCGCGGTGGTGACGGTGGAGCGTGAGTCGGAGGGGTCCGACGGGCCCGCCGACGACACCACGCGGTGACCAGCCCCGACCGCTCCGGCCGACGCCCGGGTGCGGCGGTGCGGCATCCCGTTGCACCGCCGCACCCGGGCGAACGGATAGGCTCTCGGGCATGACGTCTGAGGTCCGGCCATGTGGCACCTGATCGTCGTCGACGCGGTCTACCGCCTGTTCGGTCTGGCGGCGCTGGTGCTCGGACTGATCGCGCTCGTCAGCTGCGCACTCCAGCGCGCCGACGCGTTCGTCGCCCTCGGCACCATGCAGAAGGGTGCGTGGCTGGCGGTCCTCGGCCTGACGACCCTGCTCGTCCTGATCAGCGGGCCGTTCGTGATCCTGTTCGCGGCCATCGCCCTCGCCGCCTCGATCCTCTACCTGGTCGACATCCGCCCCGGGCTGCGCGACGTCACCGGCGGCTACGGTCCGTGACGCCCGCCGGCGTCCGCGGCCCCGATCGCCGGCGGTGGGCCCGCGGGTCCGCGGGCACCGGATTCCCGGCGGGTAGGCTGCCGGAACATGGGGATCACACACCACGGGCGCACCGAGCGGCTGGACCTTCTCGACCCGACGCTGCGGGAGTGGCAGTGCACGGTCCTCTACTCCGGCCCCGAGGGCATCGTGCTGGACCGGTCGGCCTTCTACCCGGGCGGCGGCGGCCAGCCACCGGACCACGGTGTGCTCCTGTGGCAGGGCGTACAGACCCGGATCGTCGGCACCCGCAAGGGCGACGACCTCTACCTCATCCCGGCCGAGGGTGATCCGGTCCCGCCGGCGGGCACCGCGGTGACCGGAGCGATCGAGGACGAGCGTCGGACCCTGCTCATGCGTACCCACTCCGGGCTGCACGTCCTGTGCGGTGTGGTGTTCCGGGACTTCGGCGCGTTGGTGACCGGCGGCAACATGGAGCCCGGCGAGGCGCGGATGGACTTCAACCTCCCGGAGATCCCGCCCGGCTTCAAGGAGATGCTCGAGGAGAAGGTCAACGCCGAGATCGCCGCCGACCGGCGGATCGACATCCGGGTGCTGCCCCGCGAGGAGGCGTTGAAGATTCCCGACATCATCCGCACCCAGGCCAAGCTCATCCCGCACAACGAGCCGGAGATCCGGGTGGTCGACATCGTCGGCCTGGACGTGCAGGCCGACGGCGGCACCAACTCGCGAGCGCGCACGAAGGGTG
>CAZSNW010000029.1:0-6881 GCA_964608245.1 uncultured Micromonosporaceae bacterium | reverse complement strand
CCAGGTCGGTCGGGTGATCGTGACCAAGGTGGAGAGCAAGGGTCGCGCCAACCGACGGGTACGCCTGCGGCTGGCGTGACGCGGCAGGACGGCAGAAAGGACGGCGACGTGTCGACACCCGCGCCCACCCACCCGGTGGCTCTGACCGTGGCGAGCACGGACTCCGGCGGCGGCGCCGGCGTGCCGGCCGACCTGAAGACCTTCCACGCGCTGGGGGTCTTCGGCACCTGCGCGATCGCCGCCACCACCGCTCAGAACACCCTCGGCGTGCACGCGATCGACCTGCTGCCGCCGCGCGCACTGACCGACCAGATCGACGCGGTGCTGGACGACATCCCGGTGGCCGCGGCCAAGACCGGGGCGCTGCCCAGCGCCGCGCTGTTGGAGGCCGCCGCGGAGGCGCTGTCCCGGCACGGTCTCACCACCCTGGTGGTCGACCCGGTGGCGATCTCCAAGCACGGCGACCCGCTGCTGCCGGAGGACGCGGTCGACGTGCTCAAGCGCGCGCTGCTGCCGCTGGCCGAGGTGGTGACCCCGAACCTGCACGAGACCGAGCTGCTGACCGGGGTCAAGGTGGAGACCCGGGACGACCAGCGGCGGGCCGCCGAGGCGCTGCTCGCGTACGGGCCGAGGTGGGCGCTGGTCAAGGGCGGGCACCTGACGGACGGGCCGCAGTCGGTGGACCTGCTCACCGACGGTACGCGCGAGATCGAGCTGGTCGCCGAGCGGATCGACAACCGCCACACCCACGGCACCGGGTGCACCCTGTCGGCGGCGCTCGCCGCCTACCGGGCACGCGGTCTGGACGTGCCGGAGGCGGCGCAGCGGGCCAAGGAGTTCGTCACCGGCGCGATCCGGCACGGCTTCGCACTCGGCCACGGCATCGGCCCGGTCGACACCCTGTGGCGGGCCGACGACGTCGACTGAGGACGGTCCCGAACCGGGGCGGACAGGTGGGGCGGTCCGCCACTAAGGTGTCGGCATGGTGCTGACCGCCCTGGGCCGTGCCGCCTGGTCGCGGCGGGCCGACGCCGCCCCGGTCGTCCTGGTCGCCGCGGTGTTTCTGACCACCGTGGAGCTGCTGCGGGCCACCAGTCCGCTGCTGGACCTCACCACCGGTGAGATCGGAGTGGTGGGCGCCGCCCAGCTGGCGCTGCTCCTCTTCCTCGCCCCGGTGCTCGCCGGACCGGTGGTGGCGGTACTCGGCCACGGCCGCACGATGGTCGGGCTGGTGGTCGCCCTCGTCCTGCTGCGGGCGGTCGCCCAGGCGCAGGACCCGGCGACCCTGCCGGTGGTGGGCGCGGCCGCGGCGGTCGGGGTGGCGGCGCTCGTCCTGGCGGTACGGCACGCGCCGTCCGGGGTGGACGCCACGGTCGGGGTCCTGCTGGGCACGGTGGCCGATCTGGCGGTGCGGGCCGCACTGAGCAGCTTCGACGCGCTGTTCCGGCCCGGGATCGGCCCGTGGGTGCTGCTGGTGGTGCCGGCGGCGGCGGCGCTGGCCGCGGTGGTGGTCGCCCGTCCCGACCGGGTCCGGGCACCGGAGGCGCCGGGTCGCGCCGCGGCGGTCGGCCCCTACCTCGCCCTGTACGTCATGGGCTTCGGCAGTGCGCCGATCGTCGCCGCCCACGCCGGTGTGTCGCTGCCGACCGCCGGCCTGGTGCTGATGCTCGCCGCGCTGGTCGCCGCCGAGCTGGTCCGCCGGATGCGGCTGCCCGGCGGCAACGGCGCGGTCCCGGAGCCGGACCGGTGGTTCGCCGGTGCGCTCGCCGGACTGGTGGCCACCGCGGCCGTGGCGGTCGGGTACTGGCGGCCCGGGCCAGTTGCGGTGGTGGCCTTCCCGCTCGGTGCGGTCGCCGCGGCGGTGCTGCTCGCCCGCGCCCTCACCCCGCGGGGCGCCCGGTCGTCGCGGCGGCGGCAGGGGAGGGCGGTGGCCGCGGGCGCCCTCGGGGCCGGGCTCGGCTACCTGCTGCCGGTGATGGTCTACCAGGTCCACTACGACCTGGAGTTCCCGTTCGACAACCGGTACGCGCTGGTGGCGGCGGCGGTGCTGCTGGGGCTGGCCGGCACCGGGCGGCGCCCGGCGGCGGAGTCCACCGGGTGGCGTGGGCTGCTCGTCCGACCGGCGGCGACCACCGTGCTCGCCGCGGTCGCGCTGCTGCTGCCGGTGGTCATGCTGGTCACCCGGCCGACGGTACCGGAGCCGACCCAGCAGGGCGCCTCCCTGCGGCTGATGAGCTGGAACGTCATGTACGGCCGGGACCACACCCGGGGCGTGCCCGACCCGGAGGCGATCGCCGCCGCCATCGAGGGGGTGGGCCCGGACGTGGTGGTGCTGCAGGAGGTCAGCCGGGGGTGGCCGATCGGCGGCGGCACCGACGTGCTCGAGTACCTGTCCCGCCGGCTGGCCATGGACTACCACTGGTCCCCGGCGGCCGACGGCCAGTTCGGCAACGCGGTGCTCACCCGGCTGCCCACCTCCGACGTGGAGATCGCCCGGCTGCCGTTCGTCCAGGGACCGATGCACCGCTCCTACCTGGCGGTCACGCTGCACCTCGACGACGGCCGCACGCTGCGCGTGATAGCCACGCACCTGCAGCACCGCACCGGCAACAGCCCGACCCGGCTGGTGCAGAGCCGTGCCCTGCTCGACGTGTGGGACGGACGGTCGGCCACCGTGGTCGCCGGCGACTTCAACTTCTGGCCGAGCTGGGAGGAGCCCCGGGTGTGGGAGGCGGCCGGCTTCCAGTCCGCCCAGGACGTCACCGGCCACGGCCGCCTGTTCACGGTCCCCAGCGACGACCCGGACAACCGGGTGGACTGGATCTTCGGCACCCCGGACCTGCGCTTCTCCGAGTTCCGGATCCTGTCCGACGTGGACAACTCCGACCACTTCCCGCTGGTGGTCACGGTGACGCTGCCGGACTGACCGGACCCGGGCGGTCGGGTGGTCAGGCGGTGCGCAGCGCCTCCAGCAGCGTGCGGTCGCCCGCGGTCTCCAGCACGTCGAACCGGACCCGGCCGTAGAGGGCGAGCATCAGGTCGCTGGCGGTACCCCGGGCGGTGGCGGCGGTCCGCTGGTCGTCGCGGGCCAGCCAGCTGTCGGTGTCCAGCAGCGCGATTCCCTGACCGCGCAGCCGCACGACCCACTCCTGTCCGCTGTCGGTGGCGACCAGCCGGACCACGCCGGCGCGGTCGGCCGGCCCTGCGCGCCGACCCGCCGGCAGCAGCGTGTCCAGCACCTCGGAGACCCCGTCGGTGGCGAGCTTCACCTCGATCGGCTCAACCTGCCCGACCGCGGTCTGCGCGTCCCACCGGTGGACCGCGGTCAGGTGCGCCATCCGTCGCTGCCAGAACGCCACCTGCTTGGGCCGGGGCGCGAAGTTCCAGGCCGGCTGCTCCGGGTCCAGCTCCGCGAGCAGGTCCAGCAACCGGTGGAACTGTTCGCTCCACCAGGTCACCGCCTCCCGCCCGGTCGGCAGCGGCTCCTCGTCGGGCTCCTCCTCCGGGCGGCTCACCACGCCCCGGCTCACGTGACCGCGTACCCGGCGGTACTCGGTGCCGACGTGGTGCACCAGGTCGAGCACGGTCCAGCCGGGGCGGGAAGGCACCGGGACGGCGAGGCCCTGCGGGCCCTCGGCGGCCTCGGTCAGCGCCGCCTGCAGCGCCGGGCCGTCCGCCCGTAGTCCGGCCAGCCAGAGATCCCTGCTCCCGTGGATCCTCGGCATCCACCCTCCCCGTCGTTGCCCGCGTACCCTCGGCCCCGCCAGCCTAGGCTTGGTGCCGTGCCTGACGTTAGCGCCACGCCTCCACCGGTGTCGGCGGTCACTGCCCAACCGCCGTCTTCGAGCGCACCGGCACCGGTGGGGGCGGTCGAGCCGCCGCCGCCGTTGGCGTCCCTGACCACCCTGCGGCTGGGCGGCCCGCCTCGGCGCCTGCTCGTCGCCACCACCGCCGAGGAGATGGTGGCGTGCCTGCGGACCGCCGCCGCCGACGGGCCGACCCTGGTGCTCGGCGGCGGCAGCAACGTGGTGGTGGCCGACGACGGTTTCCCCGGCACGGTGGTGCTGGTCCGCTCCGACGGGGTCGGGGTGGTCGCCTCCGACGTGGAGTCGGTGACGGTCCGGGTGGCCGCCGGCGCGGTGTGGGACGAGGTGGTCGCCGCCGCGGTGGAGGCGGGCTGGTCCGGCGTGGAGTGCCTGTCCGGCATCCCCGGCTCGGCCGGCGCCACCCCGATCCAGAACGTCGGCGCGTACGGCCAGGAGGTCGCCTCCGTGATCACCGCGGTACGCGTCTTCGACCGGGTCGCCGACCGTGAGCTGACCATGGACCCGGCGCAGTGCCGCTTCGGCTACCGCACCAGCGTCTTCAAGCACCGCGACCGGTGGGCGGTGCTCTCGGTCGACCTGCGGCTGCGGCGCTCGACGGACTCGGCCCCGGTCCGCTACCCGGAGCTGGCCCGGGCGCTCGGGGTGCCGGTGGGCGCGGTGGCGCCGCTGGCGGAGGTCCGGGAGGCGGTGCTCGCGCTGCGGCGCGGCAAGGGCATGGTGCTCGACCCGGCGGACCACGACACCTGGTCGGCAGGGTCGTTCTTCCTCAACCCGGTGCTCGACGACGCCGCGTACGCGGCGCTCCGCCGGCGCTGCCCGACCGAGCCGCCGGCGTACCCGGCCGGGGACGGCCTCACCAAGGTGAGCGCCGCCTGGCTGATCGAACAGGCCGGCTTCCGCAAGGGATACGGCGGTCCCCGGGTGGCGGTCTCCACCAAGCACAGCCTCGCGCTGACCCACCGGGGCGGCGGCAGCACCGCGGAGCTGCTCGCGCTGGCCCGGGAGATCCGCGACGGGGTGGCGGACCGGTTCGGGGTGGTGCTGCAGCCGGAGCCGGTGCTGGTCGGCTGCACGCTGTGAGCCGGACCGGGTGACCGTACGCGTCGGGGGATCCGCGTCCGGGGATGCGCCGACAACCGGAACCGGCTTCGGTCAGGAGACCCGGTGCACCTTGTGCTGGGCGGCCTGGGCGAGCGGGCGGACCACCAGCCGGTCGATGTTGACGTGGTGGGGCCGGGTGACGCACCAGGCGATGCAGTCGGCGATGTCCTCGGCGACCAGGGGGTTCGGCACCCCGGCGTACACCGCCTCGGCGCGCTCGGCGTCGCCCCGGAACCGGTTCAGCGAGAACTCCTCGGTCTTGACCATCCCGGGGTTGATCTCCACCACCCGCACCGGCCGGCCGCACAGCTCCAGCCGCAGCGTCTCGGCGACCGCCGTCTGGGCGTGCTTGGCCGCGGTGTAGCCGCCACCGCCCTCGTAGACGATGAGGCCGGCGGTGGAGCTGACGATCACCACCGTGCCGGCGCCGGAGCGCTCCAGCGCGGGCAGCAGCGCCCGGGTCGTCCGCACCGTGCCGAGCACGTTGACCTCGTACATCCACCGCCAGTCCTCGACGTCGGCGGCCTCGACCGGGTCCAGGCCCAGCGCCACGCCGGCGTTGTTGACCAGCACCGTCACCGGCCCGGTCAGCGAGGAGGCGAGGGCGGCCACCGAGTCGTCGTCGGTGACGTCGAGCGCGACCGCGGTGGCGCTGCCGCCGGCGGCGCGGATCTCCGCCACCAGCGCCTCCAGGCGGTCGGTGCGGCGGGCGCCGGCGATTACGTGGAAGCCCTCGGCGGCCAGCCGCCGGGCGGTGGCGGCGCCGATCCCGCTGGAGGCACCGGTCACGATGGCGAGGGGTGCGGTGGCACGGTCCATGCCGTGATCCTAGGGTGCCGGGTGGTGCCGGGAAGAGGTCGGCGCCCCGGAGGGTTGTACGGAACGCGGCCTGCGCCGCCGGTGCCGTCTGTTCGGGCACCGTCCCCCGGTCCGAGACGAGCGAAGGAGCGATGTGCGCCGCATCGCCACCATCTCAGTCCACACCTCCCCGCTGCACCAGCCCGGATCCGGTGACGCCGGCGGCATGAACGTCTACATCGCCCAGGTGGCCCGCCGGCTGGCGGCCGCCGGTGTGGAGGTCGACATCTTCACCCGGGCGACGTCCTCGGAGCTGCCCCCGGTCGTGGAGCTGGCGCCGGGGGTGAAGGTCCGCCACATCGCCGCCGGCCCCTACGACGGGCTGTCGAAGGAGGACCTGCCCTCCCAGCTGTGCGCCTTCACCCACGGGGTGCTGCGGGTCGAGGCGCGGCACCGGCCCGGCTGGTACGACCTGATCCACTCCCACTACTGGCTGTCCGGGCAGGTCGGCTGGCTGGCCAGGGACCGCTGGGGCGTGCCGCTGGTGCACACCGCCCACACCCTGGCCAAGGTGAAGAACGAGCGGATCGCCGCCGGTGACCGGCCCGAGCCCTACACCCGGGTGGTCGGGGAGGAGCAGGTGGCCGCCGAAGCAGACGTGCTGGTGGCCAACACCCCGGCCGAGGCCAAGGACCTCATCGAACGCTACGGCGTGCCGCCGGACCGGGTGGTGGTGGTGCCGCCCGGGGTGGACCTCGACCTGTTCCGCCCGCTGTCGCCGGGGCGGGAGGAGGCGGAGCGGCGTCGTGCCCGCCGCGCGGTCGGGCTGCCCGAACGCGGCCTGCTGGTGACGTTCGTCGGCCGGCTGCAGCCGCTCAAGGCCCCGGACGTGCTGCTGCGCGCGGTGGCGGTGTTGTGCCGGCGCGACCCGGGGCTCGCCGGACAGGTGCACGTGGCGGTGGTCGGCGGGCCGAGCGGCAGCGGCCTGGACCGGCCCACCGCGCTGGCGGAGCTCGCCGACGCGCTCGGCATCGCCGACCGGGTACGGTTCCTGCCGCCCCGGCCGGCCGAGGCGCTCGCCGACGTCTACCGCGCCTCGGACCTGGTGGCGGTCCCCTCCCACGGTTTCCGCTCGGTGATGGTGGGCGCGGCGGG
>CAZSNW010000028.1:0-17621 GCA_964608245.1 uncultured Micromonosporaceae bacterium | reverse complement strand
CAGTCGACCAGGCGCTGCGCACCCGACGGGTCGAACAACTCCGTCCGGTACTCCAACGCGCCGGGCAGGCTGCCGTCGGGCATGTCGAAGAACCCGAACGACAGGTCCACCTTGGCGGTACGGGTCGCCACCACCACGGGGTCGCACCGCAGCCCTGGGAAGCGTACGCCGGTGCTGGCGCGCGGCACCACGTTGAGCTGTACCTGGAAGATCGGCGAGGCGCCCAGGTTCCGTTCCGGGGACAGCTCCTCGACGATCCGTTCGAACGGGACGTCGGCGTGGGCGAGGGCTCCGGCGACCTGCCCCCGTACCCGGTGGATGAGCTCCCGCCCGGTGGGGTCGCCGTCCAGCCGGGACCGGACGACCAGGGTGTTGAGGAAGCAGCCGACCACCGTCTCGGTCTCCACCCGGCGCCGGCCCGCCTCCGGCATGCCCACCACCACGTCGTCGGTGCCCGCCAGCCGTGACAGCAGCACGTGCATGCCGGCCATGAGCACCGCGAACGGCGTACTGCCGGTGTCGGCCGCCCGTGCCCGGACCGCGGCGGTGAGGTCGGTGGGGAGGTCGAAGAACAGCGCGTCGGAGGACCAGGTGGGTCGGTCCGGCCGGGGACGGTCGGTGGGAAGCTCCAACACCGGGGGCGCACCGGAGAGCTGGTCCAGCCACCAGTCGAGCTGTTCACGTTCGAGCTGCGTGTCGCGGTGCTGGTGCAGCCAGGCGGCCACGTCGGCGAACTGGCGGGGCCGCGGCGGCACCGGCCGCAGCCCCAGCCTGGCCGCGTACAGGTCGGCCAGGTCCTCCAGCAGCAGCTCCTGTGAACGGCCGTCGCAGACGAGATGGTGGACGGTGAGCGCGACGACCCAGTCCTCCGCGGCCATGCGTACCAGCAGGACCCGGACCGTGGGTTCCCGGTCCAGGGCGAACGGGCGCAGCTCCGCACGCAGCCGGCGTTCCAGGGCGGCCTCGTCGCCGTCGAGGTCGTCGACGACGAACGGCACCCGGTCGACCGGTGCGGCCACCGCGGCCGGCTCGCCGGCCTGTTCGACCACCACGGTGCGCAGCACCTCGTGCCGCTCCAGCAGGTCCCGCACCGCACCGGTGAGCGCCGGGCCGTCCACCGGCCCGCGAAGCCGGACGACGAGCGGCATGAGGTACCCGATGCTGTCCGGCTCCAGCCGCCACAGGAACCACAACCGGCGCTGGATCGGCGTCAGCGGCACCGGCGCCGACGGGTCCGGACGGACCGGGATCTCCGACGTGCCGGCCGATCTCAACCGGGCGGCGAGCAGTGCCTTCAGCCGGTCACGCGACCGTTCTGCGCCATCCGCCATGCCGGGACCTCCATCTATCGAAGACGGTTGAATTAACGGTGTCCGGCCGCTCCGGCAGGCACAAGCCGCGGATGCGCCGGTGGCAGCCGCGTGGGTCGGGGACGCCGGGGGTGTGGTGTCGACGACGGTGGCGCAGGACGGTGACCGGTCGGCGTCCAGGTGTCGGCGCCCGGGGCCGTTGACCGTCTCGCCCTGGACGGCGGGTCACGCGTTCCCTTCTCTCAGGGGAGCGGTCCAGCGGCCATCCTAACCGGACGGCCCGGAACCGCGCGACGCCCGTGGGTACCACCGGCGGACCGGGGTGGGGGACGGGCCGGTCGTCGAGGGCGGGCGTGGTCACACGGGGGTGGGCCCGGGGGGACCAGGCCCCCGGGGGCCGCGCCCCCCGGGGGGGCGCCCCCGCGCCCCCCGGGGGGGCGGGGGGGGGGGGCGGGCGGGGGCGGGGGGGGGGGGGGGTCACCGGGGGGGGGGGCGGGCGCCCCCCCCCCCGGGCCCCCCCCGCCCCACCGGTGTCAGGACCCCTGCGCCTCCAGGTGGGCCAGGGCGATCTGTTCGACCTCGGCGGCGAAGTCGGCCAGCACGGGTCGTTCGAAGACGAGCCCGACCGGGACGTCGCACTCGAGGACCGCACGGACCCGGGCGGCCACCCGGGTGGCGGCGAACGAGTTCCCGCCGAGACCGAAGAACTCGCTGGTGCGCGACACGTCGGTCGCGCCGAGCACCTCCTGCCAGATCTCGGCGACGAACTTCTCCATGTCGGTCCGCGGCGGGTCGGCGACGGTGTCCGCCGAGGGCGGTTCCGGCAGTGCCCGTCGGTCCACCTTGCCGCTGGCCGTGGTCGGTAGCACCGGCAGGGTGACCCACCGGCCGGGCACCATGTGCTCCGGCAACCGGGTCCGTAGCCAGCGGGCGATCTCGCTCGGATCCACCGTGTCCGGCGACAGGTAGCCCACCAGCGACAGGGAGGCGCCTTCGCCGGCGGTCACCACCGCGGCCCGGGTGACGTCCGGGTGCTCGTGCAGCACCGCCTCGATCTCGCCCAGCTCGACCCGCTGGCCGCGAATCTTGATCTGGTGGTCGGCCCGGCCGATGAACTCCAGCTCGCCCTGGTCGTTCCACCGGACCAGGTCACCGGTGCGGTAGCAGGTGTGGCCGGGGCGGTACGGGTCGGGCACGAACGCCTTGGCCGTGAGGTCCGGCCGGTTGCGGTAGCCGCGGGTCACGCCGGCGCCGCCGATCCACAGTTCACCGACCACACCCGGAGGCAGCAGCCTCCCGTAGGTGTCCATGACGTACACCCACTCGCCGGCGAGCGGCCGGCCGATCGGCACCACCCCGCGCTCGATGTCCTCCGGCGTGATCCGGTGGGCGGTGGAGGCGGTGGTGGTCTCGGTCGGCCCGTACATGTTCCACATCTCGCCGAACTCGGGCAGCACCTCCCGCACCAGGGCGGTGTCGACCACCTCCGCGCCGCACCAGACGCGCAGCTTGCCGTCGCCGCGCCAGCCGAACTCGCGCAGCATCCGCATGACGGTCGGGGTGAGGAACGCCACCGTCACCTTCGCGTCGGCCATCCGACGGGCGACCGCGGAGGCGTCGAGCACCTTGTCCCGCGGGGACACCACGCAGCGCGCACCGCTGGTCAGCGGCGCCCACACCTCCAGCGCCACCGCGTCGAACGACAGCGGGGACAGGGCCAGCACGCGGTCGTCCGGCCCGATCACCGGGATCATCCGCAGCGCGGTGGTGTGGTCGGCCAGGCCCCGGTGGTAGACCTCCACCCCCTTGGGGCGTCCGGTCGACCCGGAGGTGTAGAGCACGTACGCGATGTCCTCGCCGCGCGGCGCCGGCGGCGGGGTGAACGGCCCGGTCGGCAGCGCGTCCAGGTCCACCACCCGCACGCCGGGGAGTGCCTCGGCCACCGCCTTGGCCTCACCGCGGGAGACGACGAGCTCCACCCCGCCGTCCTCCACCAGCCAGGCCAGGCGCTCGGCCGGGTGCTCCGGGTCCAGCGGCACGTACGCCGCGCCGGAACGCAGCACGCCGAGCAGCGCGACCGGCATGAGGTAGTCGCGGGGCACGCAGATGCCCACCCGGGAGTCCGGGCCGGCACCGTGGTCCCGCAGCACCGCGGCGAGCCGCTGGGCGGTCTCCACCAGCTGCGCGTAGGTGAGTTCGCCACCGGGGCCGCTGACCGCCGGTGCGTCCGGTCGCTCTGCCGCCTGCGCCTCGACCGCCTCCACCACGGTCTCCGGGCGCTGCTCCGGCAGTGGCGTACCGACGCCCTGCTCCACCAGGGCCTGCCGCTGCTCGTGGTCCAGCAGCTCGATCTCGGACACCTTCCGGTCGGGGTCGGCGACCGCGGTGGCGACCAGCCGCAGCCACAGGTCGAGCAGGGTCTCGACCTCGGCCGCCCGGAAGCGGTCGGCGTCGAAGTGGACCTGGATCTCGGTGACCCCCTGGGCGCCGTGGGCGCCGCTGCCGGTGGTGACCTGGTTGACGGCGAACGACACGTCGGTGATCGCCATGCCGGTCTCCAGCTCGCCGAGCAGCTCCACCCGGACCGGGCCGGACTCGACCACCACCGGCATGCCCTCCGGCTGCATGGTGATCACCACCGGGCACAGCGGCTCGCCCGGCGCCCAGCCGCCGCCGGCGCAGGCGGCGAGCTCCGCGGAGGCCAGGTCCTGGTGGGCGAGCGCCTCGGCGGCGGTGGCCGCGGCGGTGCGGACCACCTCCGCGAGGGTGGCGTCGCCGCTCACCGGCACCGGGACCGGCAGCACCCGCACCAGCGGGCCGATCACCTTGTCCAGACCGGGCCGGTCGCGCAGGGCGGCGCCGGTGCCCACCACCGCGGTGGCCTCGCCGGTGAGACGGTGCAGCAGCACCGCCAGGGCGCCTGCGTACACCGCGTACCGGGACGCCCGGTGCCGGCGGGCCGCCTCCTCGATGCCGCGGGCGAGTTCCGGGTCGACGAGCCGGACGATCCGCCCGCCGCGGCCGCGGCGACCGGTGCCCCGGCGCCCGGACAGCTCCCGCGGCGGGGAGAAGTCCTCGAGCGTCCGGCGCCAGAAGTCCCGCAGCGCACCCATGGTCTCCTCGTCGGCGGCGAGCTCCTGCTCGTAGCGGGCGATGTCGCCGACCTGCACCGGCGGTTCGGGCACCGCGCGGCCGTCGAGCGCGGCGGCGAACTCCCGCATGAACACGCCGATGGAGTAGCCGTCGAACGCGATGTGGTCGACCGCGAACACCAGCTCGGCGGTGTCCGGGCCGGTGACCACCAGCGCCGCGCGGGCCAGCGGGACGTCCTTCGCCAGGTCGAAGACGGTGTACGCGGTGTCGGTGGTGATCTGGGCGATCCGCTCCTGCTGGACCTCCGCCGGCTGGTCGCTGACGTCCACCACGGTCAGCGGCATCGGGGCCGGTGGGTGCACCACCGCGACCGGGCCGTGGTCCCACTCCTCGTACCCGGTGCGCAGCACCTCGTGTCGTACCACCAGGTCGTCGAGGGCGGCCTGGACCCGCGACGGGTCGGCGACCCCGGCGAGCCTCAGCCGCACCGCGATGGTGGTGGTGGCCTCGCGCCGCAGTGTGCGGCTCAGCCACAGCTCGCGCTGCAGGTCGGTGAGCGGCAGCACCCGCTGGCCGGGCTGGCGGCGCGGGCCGGCCAGCTTCGTCTTGCCGCTGCGGGCCTGGATGCGGCGGGCGAGGCCGGCGACGGTCTGTTCGGCGAGCAGCCAGCCGAGCGGCACCGGCATGTCCAGTTCGGAGGCGAGCCGCGCCACCACCCGGGCGGCGGCCAGCGAGTGCCCGCCGAGCTCGCCGAAGTGGTCCTCCACACCGACCTCGGGAAGGCCGAGTTCCTCGGCCACCACGTCGGCGATCCGCGCCTCCAGCGCGTTGCGCGGGGCCACGAACGGCGTGTCCACGTCGCGCGCGGTGGGGACGGGCAGGGCGGAGCGGTCGACCTTGCCGGTGGGGCCGAGCGGCAGCCGGTCGAGCACGACGATCCGCGAAGGGAGCATGTAGAACGGCAGCCGGTCGCGCAGCCACGCCCGCAGGTCCGCCTCGGTGACCGCGGCCCGCGCGTCCGGTGCGTCGGGGGCGGAGACCGGTTCGACGTAGCCGACGAGCCGCCGTACCCCGTGCGCGTCCTTGGGCGCCAGCACGACCGCGTGGTGGACGTCCGGGTGGGCGGCGAGCGCCGCCTGCACCTCACCGAGCTCGACCCGGAAGCCCCGCACCTTGACCTGGTCGTCGATCCGGCCGAGGTAGTGGTGGATGCCGTCGACCACCCGGACCAGGTCGCCGGTGCGGTACCAGCGGGTGCCGTCCTGGTCGACGACGAACTTCTCGGCCGTCAGCTCGGGCCGGCGGTGGTAGCCCTTGGCCAGCACCGGGCCGGACACCCACAGCTCGCCCTCGGTCGCCGGCTCGCCGGTCTGCGGGTCGCGTACCGCGAGGATGGCGTCGGCGATCGCGGTGCCGATCGGCGGCTCCTCCGTGGCGTCGCGCGGCACCTCGTAGGCGGCGCAGTACACGGTCGTCTCGGTCGGGCCGAAGCAGTTGATCACCCGGGTCACGCCGGGCTGCGCGTACAGCTGGTCGACCAGGGCACGCGGGAGCGCCTCGCCGGCCGGAGCCACGGTGCGCACGCCGGCGGGGAAGCCGAGCCGCAGCAGAGCGGCGAGCGCCGAGGGGACACCGCAGACGGTGCGGACCCGGTCGGCGGCCGGCAGGTCCGGCAGCGCCAGCAGGTCGTCGGCCATGACCACGGTGCCGCCGGCGACCAGCGGGCCGAACAGCTCCACCACCGACACGTCGAAGCAGACGGAGGTGGCGGCGAGCATGCCGGACAGCTCCTCGGCCGAGTACGTCCGCACCGCCCACGCGAGCAGGTTGCGCACGCTGTCGTGGCCGACCACGACGCCCTTGGGAACGCCCGTGGAGCCGGACGTGTACATGACGTACGCGACGTCCTCCCCGATGCCCTCGGTGGCCGTCGCCTCGACCACCGTGTCACCCGGCTTGGCGTCGTCGTCGACGAGCAGGAGCGGCACGCCGCACGCCCGCGCGGTGTCGGCCCGCGCGGTGGAGGTCAGCACCAGGGGCATGCCGGTGTCCTCGGCGATGAACCGCTGCCGCTCGGCCGGGTGGGTCGGGTCCAGCGGCACGTACGCGGCGCCGGCCCGCCAGACTCCGAGCAGGGTCGCGGGCAGCCACTCGTCGCGGTCGAGGAGGACACCCACCAGCGAGCCGGGGCCGACGCCGGCGGCGGTCAGCCGGTCGGCCACGGTGGAGACGAGTTCGTCGAGTCGGCGGTAGCTGATCTCCCGGTCGCCCACCAGGAGCGCGGCAGCGTCCGGTGTCTGCTCCGCCCTGGCCGCGACCTCCCGGTGGACGTGGTTGACGGTTGTCGTCATGAGCTCTCCTGAGGGCTGTTGAGGAGGCACTCCGCGCCCTGCCCCGTCCAGGGAACGTTCCGGAGGCATCCTGACCTGGTAATGAACGGGATCGGTTCGTCCATCATGGACCGGCCATCTCCCCCTAGTTTCGTGCGTGGACACCGCATGGCTACCGGCCGGCCGGGACCGCCTCGGCGTTCCGGGTGGCCACCAGCTGCTGGTCCATCTCGGCCTGGATGGCGTCGAGGTCGTCGTCGATCTCCGGGCCGGGTACCGCGTCGGGCAGGTAGTCCTCCATGAGCCGCAGCGGCCGGTAGAGGAGACCGAGCGCGGCCCAGATCGCCAGGAACAGCCCGCTGACGAGCACCATCAGGGCCATGCCGCGGCCCTCGCCGACCCCGATCACCTGACCCACCGTGCCGGCGAGCGCCCCGTCTTCGGCCATGAGCGGCTCGAAGACGTGGTCGGCCAACGGCCCGGCGAGCAGGAACCCGAGCGGCTGGGTGGACATGCCCATCATCAGGTTCGCCGCCAGCACCCGGCCCTGCAGCTCGTGGTGGACCTTGATCTGGATGATCGCCAGCCAGTGGGCGTTGACGATCGCCATGGTGCCCAGGCGGATCGCCAGGCCGAGTGCGATCAGCGGCAGGGAGGCCTGCAGGCCCATGATCGCCATGCCGAGCCCGGAGCCGATCAGGAACCCGATCATGCCGTGGGCCCGGCGCCGCGTACCGCCCCAGGGGATGATGGACAGTCCACCGAGGATCGCGCCGATCCAGCCGATGGAGGACACGAAGCCGAGCGCGTCGGCCCCGCCCATCGGCATGATCAGCGGCGCCGTCGACACCCAGGTCACGGCGGTGAAGAAGTTCACCACCATGAAGAAACCGATCATGATCATCAGCGGACGGCGCTTGACGAGGAAGCGCCAACCCCCGACCAGCGCGGTGCGGAACGGCTCGTCGGCCCGGCGGAACATCCGGTCGGGCAGCCGGATCGCCAGCAGGCTGAGGATGCCGACCCCGAACGTCGCGATGTTGATGCCGACGACCGGGGCGACCCCGACGAGTTCGAGCAGCAGCCCACCGGCGAACGGCGCCGCCAGCTGCGCGACGCTCGTCCCCATCTGCGCGATCGCGTTGGCCTGCGGCAGGTAGGGCTTCGGCACCAGCTGCGCGATCGCCGCGAGGTACGCCGGCTGGTGGAACGCGGTGGCCAGGGCGCTGACGCCGACCACCAGGCTCACGCTCCACAGCTCCAGCGAGTCGGTGACGAGCAGCAGCACCAGGGTCGCCACGCACAGGGCGGAGACGCCGTTGGCCGCCATCATGACCAGCCGCCGGTCGACCTTGTCGGCCACCGCGCCGCCGAGCGGCGCCAGCAGCGCCGACGGCAGGACCGCGAGCATCATGATCAGGCCGAACGAGGTGGCGCTACCGGTGCGCTGGAACGCCCAGAAGGCGAGCGCGAACGAGGTGAGGGTCACCCCGAGCAGCGCCACCATCTGGCCGGCCGCCATCAGGTAGAAGGAGCGCAGGTCACGACGGGCCTGCTCGCCGGTGACCGGGACCTCCTCGGGAGCGACGGCCTTCGGCAGCCGGCCCTGACGCCAGGCGGTGACCGCCCGGACGATCTCGGCGGCCACCTGCTCGGCCTGGTACTTGAGGAAGTAGTGGCCGGCGCGCGGCAGCACCGCGAGCGACACGTGCGGGCTGAACGCCGCCCACTCGAGGTAGCGCTCCTGGTACAGGTCGGTCAGCGGGTCACGTTCGCCGATCAGGCACAGGATCGGCGCGCGCAACCGGGCCGGGGGCTCGGCGTTCGACAGCTGCGTGGTGAACCAGAGCCGGGCCTCCCGACTGTCGTGCCGCATGGCGTCGACCATGGTGCGGGTGGCGGCCTCGTCCATCTCGTCGAGGATTCCGCCCATGGCCCGCAGGTTGTCGCGGGCCAGCCGGCGCGAGGCCCACCGGTCGGCGCCGAACACCCGGCTGAAGAACGCGGGGATGCGACCGGGTAGCCGCGCGGTGGGGAAGCTGCCCGCGACGACCACACCGGCGACGTCGCGCCCCTGCTCCTCCAGCCGACGGGCGATCGCCACCGCGGTGGCCGAGCCGACGCAGTGGCCGTAGAGGGCGACCGGTCCGGTGACCGTGTCCTCGATCTCCTGCACGACCCGGTCGACGAGCTCGTCCATCGGCAGCAGCGGCTCGTCGGGTCGGGCCGGGTCGTGCCCGGGCATCTCCACCGCCAGCACCGCCGTTCCGGGCATGGCGGCGACCAGAGCCTCCGCCACCGGCCGGTACGCGGCCGCGGAGCCGCCGCCGTAGGGGACGCACACCAGGGTGAGGGTGGTGTCCTCGGGGCCGGGTCCGGCCAGCCGGTGCAGCAGCCTACCGTCACCGGCGGAGTCGACCGAGGTGTCGACGAAGGCCGCCAGGTCCCGCAGCACCGGGTGGGTGAACAGGTCGATCACCCGCAGCTTCGGGTGGATCATCCGGACCGCCTGCACCGCGCTGAAGCTGTCGCCGCCGAGGGCGAAGAAGTCGTCGGTGGCGCCGACCCGGTCGACGTCGAGCACCTCCTGCCACACCTCGACGATCCGGCTCTCGGTCGGGGTGGCCGGGGGTTCGTACGCCTGGGGTTCGGTGGTCGGTTCGGGCAGCTTGGCCCGGTCGAGCTTGCCGGTCGGGGTCAGCGGGATCCGGTCGACGAGGGTGAAGCTCGTCGGGATCATGTAGTCGGGCAGCCGGTCGCGTAGCGCCGTCCGCCAGGCCGCCGGGTCCGGGGTGGTCCCGGGCGCGGGCACCACCCAGGCGGCCAGGGTCCGCCGCGGGTCCTCGCCGACGGCCAGCACCGCGGCGTCGGCGATGTCCGGAAGCGCCCGCAGAGCGGCGGCCGTCTCCCCGGGCTCGACCCGGTAGCCGCGGATCTTCACCTGGTCGTCGGCCCGACCGTGGTAGGTGACGGTGCCGTGCCGGTCCACCTGGAGGATGTCGCCGCTGCGGTAGCAGCGGTGCTCCCCGCCGGTGGGGTCGGGCACGAACCGCGCGGCGGTGAGTTCGTCGTCGCCGACGTAGCCGCGGGCCACGCCGGGCCCGGCGAGCCACAGCTCGCCCGGCAGCCCGGGCGGCACCGGGCGGCCGAGCATGTCCACCAGCCACCCCTTGGCCCCCGGTAGCGGGGTACCGACCGGCACGGTGCCGGTCCGGGTGGCCACCGGGCCGGGCGGCACCTCGTACATGAGGTTGCTGAGCGTGGTCTCGGTGTGCCCGTAGTGGTTCTGGATCCGCAGGTCGGGTCGCACCTCGCGGATACGGGCCACCAGGTCCCACGGCAGCGCCTCGCCGGTGCAGATGAGCAGCCGGTGCGGCAGCACCGCCGCGAGTCCACCCTCGGCGGTGCTCCCCAGCTGGTGCAGGTGGCTGGGCACCATCTTGACCGCGTCGATCCGGTGCCGGCGGAAGTAGTCGGCCACCGCCCGCGGGTCGCTGGCGTGCTCCCGGTCGAGCAGGTGGAGGGTGCCGCCGGTGGTCAGGGCGCACCAGATGGCGGTGAAGCCCATGTCGGCGGCCGGGGTGGACATCATGGCCCAGGAGGCGCCGGCGAGGTCCTCACCGAAGCGATGCCGGGTGCCGACCAGGTACGCGGAGATGCTGCGGTGCTCCACCGCCACCGCCTTCGGCACCCCGGTGGAGCCGGAGGTGAAGACGATGTGCCCCAGGTCGCCGGGCTCGACCCGGACGTCGACCGGGTCGGTCGGGGCGTCGGCCGGCAACTGGTCGAGTAGCACGACGTGCTTCTCGGCCGGGCTGTCCGGGTGGGCGCGGCCGACCGCCTCGGCCGCGGCCTCCCGGTGCTGACCGGTGGTGACGAGCAACCGGGCGCCGGTGACCTGCAGCATCTGTCCGATCCGGCCGGCCGGGTAGGTGACGTCGAACGGCAGGTACGCCCCGCCGGCCTTGTGGATGCCGAGCAACGCCACCACGAGGTCGCAGCCGGGTTCGAGCAGAACCCCCACCGGTTGCTCCTTCGCGAGGCCGGCGGCGAGCAGGGTGTGGGCGAGCCGGTTGGCGCGCTCGTCGAGTTCCCGGTAGGTCAGCGCGCCGGCCACGTCGCGGACCGCCACGGTGTCGGCGTGGCGCGACGCCGCCTGCTCGAACAGCCGGACCGCGGGCGGACCCGGGTCCTCGGCGGGCGGGCCGGCGAACGCCGGGCCGGTCACCGGCTCCCGGGCGATCTCGGCCACCGGGCGGTCCGGGTGCTCGGTCATCTCGTGGAGCAGCTGCACGAACCAGTCCGCCCACCGCTGGACCGTCTCGGTGTCGAACAGGTCGGCCCGGAACGAGATCCCGCCCAGGTAGCCGTCGCCGGTCTGGACCAGACCCAGGTTGAGGTCGTACTTGCTGGCGATCTTCGGACGCACCAGCGCGTCCACCTTGACCCCGGGGAACGGCGGCAGGTCACGGGAGTCCTCGATCACGTTGAGCATGACCTGGAACACCGGGGTGATGGACGGGTGGCGCGGCGGCTTGATCCGGTCGACGACCTGCTCGAACGGCGCCTGCGCGTGGGCGAACGCCTCCAGGGTGGTGGTGCGGACCCGCTGGAGCAGCTCGACGACGGTCGGGTCCCCGGACAGGTCGCCGCGTATCGCCAGGGTGTTGATGAAGCAACCGACCATGGTCTCGGTGTCCGGGTGGTGCCGACCGGAGTGCGGCACCCCGATCACCACGTCCTCGCTGTTCGCCAGCCGCCCCAGCAGCGCCTGCCAGGCGGCGAGCATCACCATGAACGGGGTCGCCTGGTGGTCGGCGGCCAGCTTCCGGATCCGCTCGGCCAGCGTCAGCGGGACGTTCACCCGCACCGCCGCCTCGGCGGTGGTGGCCACCTGTGGCCGCGGCCGGTCGGTGGGCAGTTCCAGCACGGGCGGGGCGCCGGCCAGGTGCCGCGCCCACCAATCGACGGCCCGCTCGACGGCCGCGGTCGACTCGGCGCCGCGGGACCAGGCGGCGTAGTCGGCGTACTGCAGCTCCGGCGCCGGCGGCGGCGGGGTGCCGTTGACCCGGGCGGCGTAGCAGGCGGACAGGTCCTCCAGGAGCAGCTCCACCGACCACGCGTCCACCGCGATGTGGTGGAACACGGGGCACAGCGCGTACGTCCCGTCGCCGAGCCGGAAGAGGGTGATCCGGAACGGCGGGTCGGTGTCCATCCGGAACGGCCGGTCGGACTCGCGCTGCGCCATCGCACGCAGCTCCTCGGCGGTGGTGTCGACGACGGCCATGGTCACCGCGTCCGGGTCGAGTACCTTCGCGGTGAGGTTGCCGTCGATGTCGTCGATGATGACGGTCCGCAGGATCTCGTGGCGGGTGACCACGTCGGTGACCGCACCGGCCAGCGCCTCCACGTCCAAGTCGCCCTCGATGCTGAGCAGCAGGGGGATGTGGTACGCGGGGCTGTCCGGCTCCAGCTGCGCCAGGAACCACAGGCGCTGCTGCACTGAGGACACCGGGATCGGCGCGGACTTGTCGCGGACGGGGATGCGGTCGTCGCCGGACGAGTCCGGCGTGGCCTGGTCGCCGCCGGCGCCGGTCTCCCGGTCGATGGCGGCGGCCAGGTCCGCGAGCACCGGGTTCTCGAACAGCAGCCGCAGCGGCACGTCGTGGCCGAGGGCGTGGCGGAGCCGGCCGGCGACCCGGGTGGCGGCGAACGAGTGGCCGCCGATGGCGAAGAAGTCGTCGGTGCGGCTGACCTGCTCCAGACCGAGCACCTTGCACCAGGCCTCGGCGACCGCCTGCTCGGTGGGGGTGGCCGGCGGTTCGACGGCCTCCTCGGCGGGGGCGGGCGTCGGGTCCGGCAGGGCGCGCCGGTCGAGCTTGCCGTTGGGGGTGAGCGGGAACCGGTCGAGCGTGGTGACGGTGGCCGGCACCATGACGGCGGGCAGCCGCTCGGAGAGGTACGCGCGCAGCTCGGCCGCGGACGGCGGGTCGGCCGGGTCGGTCGGGATGACGTAGGCCGCGAGTTCGGCGTTGCCGTCCAGCTGCCGGACGGCGGCCGCGGCGGCGTGCACCTTCGGGTGGGTGGCGAGGGTCGCCTCGATCTCGCCCAGCTCGATGCGGTGGCCGCGGATCTTCACCTGGTCGTCGATGCGGCCGAGGTAGGCGAGGTTGCCGTCCTCGCGCCGGCGGGCCAGGTCACCGGTGCGGTACAGGCGGCCGCCGGCGACCTCCGGGTCCGGGATGAACCGCTCGGCGGTGAGCCCCGGGCGGTTGTGGTAACCGCGGGTCACGTAGGGGCCGGCCAACGCCAGTTCGCCGGTGGCGCCGTCGGGCAGCGGCTGGCCGTTCTCGTCGATGACGTACGCGCGGACCCCCGGCAGCGGCCGGCCGATGTGGACGTCGGCGCCGTCGACCACCGCGGTGGTGGCCCACACGGTCGCCTCGGTCGGCCCGTACATGTTGTGGACGGTGCCGCCGACCGCGTCGGACAGCTCGACCGCGAGGTCCGGCGGCAGCGCCTCGCCGCCGACGAGCATGTGCTGCAGCTGGGCGAAGGCGCGGCGGGCGTCGGGCTCGGCGCAGATGATCCGCGCCAGCGACGGGGTGCACTGCAGGTGGGTGGCGCCGTGGCGGAGGATCTGCGCGCTGACCGGCTCCGGGGCGGTCTCGCCCTCGGCGGCCGCGGTGGTGGGCAGCCGGCCGATGACCACGGTGTAGCCGCGGGTCAGCGTCCACAGCAGCTCCACGACGTGGATGTCGAACGAGATGCTGGTGACCGCGAGCCAGGTGCCCGGGGTGCTGTCCGGGCCGCCGAGCACCGAGTCCATGCCGACGAGGAAGTGGGCGAGGTTGTCGTGGGTGACGACCACGCCCTTGGGCCGGCCGGTGGAGCCGGACGTGTAGATGACGTAGGCCGGGTGCAGGCGGTGCGGCGTCGGCAGGTCCGTCGGCACGCCCGCCGGGTCGGTGTCCAGCTCGGCGGACACCACGTTCTCGGCCAGGGCGGCGGCGCGCTCACGCAGGTCGGCCTCGGTGACGACCGTGCGGATGCCGGCGTCGGAGGCGACGTAGGACACCCGCTCGGCCGGGTACTTCGGGTCCAGCGGCACGTACGCGGCACCGGCCCGCAGCACCCCCAGCAGGGCGACCACGGTGGTGGCCGACCGGTCCAGGTACACCCCGACCAGGTCACCCGGGCGGGTGCCGGCCCGGCGGAGCCGGTCCGCCAGGCGGGCCGAGGCCGCGTCCAGCTCGGCGTAGGTGAGCGAGACCCCGTCGTGGACGACCGCCACCGCCTCGGGCCGCTGTCGTACCTGCGCCGCGAACAGCTCCGGCATCAGGTGCGGCGCCCGGTCGTCGGGATCCGCCGCCGGGGTGGTCGGTCGGGGAGCAGGCGGAGCCTCGACGCGGTCAGGCGTGGGTTCCAGGACGTCCGTCATTCCGGGACCTCCATCTGGGTGTGCGGTCGTGGGAAGAAGCCCCCGTGAGCGGTCGCCCCGTCAGCCGTGCCCAGCGGTACACGTGGTGGGGACCCGGCCTGGTGCCGGCCCGGAGCGATCTGTCTGTCATGGAGCGGCCGTGCCCCCGTCGTGTCTACCGTGGATCTACAGATCTGTCTATCGTCCGATTCGGGCACCGGGTGGACCTGATGAAGTGTCTGTCAGGTCGGCCCGAATCGGCTGATCGACGGAGTGAATCGTCTGTATGGCCGATGAATACACTCCGTCGGTCCCATTGATGTCGTCGACCGTCCCGATGTTCACCTCAGTCGTCCCGGTGTTCGCCGCGACGGTCGCGGTCCTCACCGCTGTGGTTGCGCGTCCATCGGTCGTGGCTGCGAGCCGTTGGTCGGCCTCGGCCTGCACGGCGTCCAGGTCGTCGTCGATCTCCGGGCCGGGCACCGCGTCGGGCAGCTCCTCCTCCATCTCCCGCAGCGGCCGGTAGAGCAGGCCGAGCACGCCCCACGCCGCGAGCAGCAGCCCGCTGACCACCATGAGCAGGGCCATGCCGCGGCCCTCCCCGACCCCGATCAGCTGGCCGACCGTGCCGGCGAGCGCCCCGCCCTCCGACATCGCCGGTTCGAACACGTTGTCGACGAGGTACCCGGCGAGCAGGAACCCGACCGGTTGGGCCGAGAGGGCGAGCATCATGTTCGCCGCCAGCACCCGGCCCTGCAGCTCGTGGCCGACCTTGACCTGGATGAGCGCCAGCCAGTGGGCGTTGACGATCGCCATGGACGCCAGTCGGATGGCCAGCCCGATGGCGATCACGGTGAGCGACGCGTGGACACCCATCACCAGCATGCCCACGCCCGAACCGATGACGAACCCGATCATGCCGTAGGCGCGGCGCCGTGTCCCGCCCCAGGGGATGATGGACAGTCCACCGAGGATCGCGCCGGCCCAGCCGATCGCGGTGACCACACCGAACGCGTCGGCGTCGCCCAGCGGCAGCACCAGCGGCGCCACCGACAGCCACATGATCGCGGTGAAGAAGTTCACCACCGCGAAGAAGACGACCATCACCAGCAGCGGCCGTCGCTTGACGATGAACCGCCATCCGCCCACCAGTGCCGAGCGGAACGGCTCCTCGGTGCGGCGGAACATGCGGTCGGGCAGCCGGACGGCGAGCAGGGTGGCGATACCGACGACGAACGTCGCCACGTTGATCCCGATCACCGGGGCGAGGCCCAGGGTGGCGATCAGCGCCCCGCCGGCCAGCGGCGCCGCCAGCTGGCTGATGCTCGTCCCCATCTGGGCCAGGGCGTTGGCCTGCGGCAGGTAGGGCTTGGGCACCAGCTGCGCGATCGCCGCCAGGTAGGCCGGTTGGTGGAACGCGGACGCGACGGACGTGGCGAGCACCACCAGGCTCACGTTCCACAGGGCGAGCGAGTCGGTGAGCAGCAGCAGCACGAGACTCGCCACGCACAGCGCGGAGACGCCGTGGGCCGCCATCATCACCGTGCGCCGGTCGACCCGGTCGGCGACCGCCCCACCGAGCGGCGCGAGCAGCGCCGCCGGCACCAGGGCGAGCATGACCACCAGCCCGTAGTCGGTCGCCCGGCCGCTCTCCTGGAACGCCCAGAAGCTCAGCGCGAACGAGGTGAGCGCCGAGCCCACCAGCGCAAGCAGCTGACCGATGGCCATCAGGTAGAAGGAGCGCAGCCCGGCCAGCGCCTGGCGGCCGGTCACCGGCACCTCACCCACCGGCGGCGGGTAGCGCCCCTCCCGCCAGTCCGTGAGGGTCTTGGCGACCAGCTCCGCCACCTGCTCGGCCTGGTACTTGAGGAAGTAGTGGCCGGCCCGGGGGATGCTGGCGAGCCCCACCCGGTCGGTGAAGGCGCCCCACTCGCGGTAGCGCTCCTGGTAGAACTCGGTGACCCGGTCCCGCTCACCGACCAGGCACAGCGCGGGCGCGCGCAGCTTCGGCCCCGGTTCGACGAGCTCCCGGGTGTACCACAGCTGCGCCTGCCGGCTGTCGTGGCGCATGCTCGTGAGCATGGTCTCGGCGGCGGTCTCGTCCATGTCGTCGAGCAGCCCGCCCATCGCCCGCAGCGCGTCCCGGAACGCCCGGTTGGACGCCCACCGGTCGGTGCCGAAGACCCGGTGGAAGAAGCTCGCCACCTTGCCCGGCAGCCGCGCGGTGGGGAAGCCGCCGGCGAGCACCACCCCGACCACCTCGCGGCCGGCCGCCTCCAGCCGGCGCGCCACCGCGATCGCCGGTGCGGTGCCGACACAGTGGCCGTAGAGCGCCACCGGTCCGCTGACCGTCTCCAGGATCTCCTCGGTCAGCCGGTCGACCAGCTCGTCCAGTGGCAGCAGCGGCTCATTGGGACGGGCAGGGTCGTGCCCGGGCAGCTCCACCGCGCGTACCGAGACGGTCGGTTGCCGGGCGACCAGGGCCTGCGCCAGCGGGTGGTACGCCGCGGCCGAGCCCCCGCCGTACGGGATGCAGACCAGTGTCAGCTCCGGCGTCTCCGGTCCGGCCAGGTGGTGCAGGAGTCCGCCGCCGTCGGCCGCGCCGCCGGTACGCCCGTCCAGGTGCGCGGCGAGGTCGCGCAGCACCGGGTGGGTGAACAGGTCGATCACCCGCAGGTTGGGGTCGATTGCGCGGACCGCCCGGACCGCGCTGAAGCTGTCGCCGCCGAGCGCGAAGAAGTCGTCGGTGGCGCCGACCTGGTCGACCTCCAGCACCTCGCGCCACACCGCCGCGATCCGCTCCTCGGTCGGGGTGGCGGGCGCCACGTACTCGCCGGCGGCGACCGTGGGCTCGGGCAGCGCGGCCCGGTCCACCTTCCCGTTGGGGTTGAGCGGCAGCCGCTCCATCAGGGTGAAGGTGGTGGGGAACAGGTAGTCGGGCAGCCGGTCGCGCAGCGCCGTCCGCCAGGCCGACGGGTCCGGTGTGGTGCCGGGCGCGGGCACCACCCAGGCGGCGAGTGTCCGCCGCGGCTCCTCGCCCACCGGGAGCACCACCGCGTCGGCGACGTCGGGCAGGGCCCGCAGCGCGGCGGTCGCCTCCCCGGGTTCCACCCGGTAGCCGCGGATCTTCACCTGGTCGTCGCCCCGACCGTGGTACGTGACCGTGCCGTGCCGGTCGACGCGCAGGACGTCGCCGCTGCGGTAGCAGCGCTGCCCACCGCCGGTGGGGTCAGGCACGAACCGGGCGGCGGTCAGCGCGTCGTCACCGACGTAGCCGCGCGCCACGCCGGGCCCGGCGAGCCACAGCTCCCCGGGGACGCCCGGCGGCACCGGCCGGCCGGCGGCGTCCACCAGCCACCCGGTGACGCCGGGCAGCGGGGTGCCGAGCGGCACCGTGCCGGTCCGGGTCGGCACCGGGCCGGCCGGCACCTCGTAGGCGAGGTTGCTCAGCGTCGTCTCGGTGTGCCC
>CAZSNW010000027.1:0-17677 GCA_964608245.1 uncultured Micromonosporaceae bacterium | reverse complement strand
GCACGACCCTCGCTCTCGTCGGCCGCCAGGGCCTGCTCGCCTCCGCCGGCTCGGGGGTGGCGACGCTGGGCCTGCCCGACTCGCCGGGGGTGACCGCGGCGACCGCCGGCGAGACGATCGTGCTGCCCTACAACGACCTGGCCGCGGTGGAGGAGGCGTTCGCCACCGCCGGGGACCGGATCGCCGCGGTGATCACCGAGGCGGCCGCCGGCAACATGGGGGTGATCGCGCCGGTCGAGGGCTTCAACGCGGGGCTCGCCCGGATCGCCCACGCGCACGGTGCGCTGCTCATCGTCGACGAGGTGATGACCGGGTTCCGCGCCTCCTACCACGGCTGGCACGGACTGGACCCGGTCGACGCCGACCTCGTGACCTTCGGCAAGGTGATGGGCGGCGGGCTGCCGGCTGCGGCGTTCGGCGGCCGGGCCGAGCTGATGGACCGACTGGCCCCGCAGGGGCCGGTGTACCAGGCGGGCACGCTGTCCGGGAACCCGCTGGCGTGCGCCGCCGGGCTCGCCACCCTGCGGCTGGCCGACAAGGACGCGTACGCGCGGCTGGCCCGCACCGCAAAGACCGTGGCCGACCTGGCCAGCAGCGCGCTGTCCGCCGCCGGGGTGCCGCACCGGGTCTCGACCGCCGGCACGCTCTTCTCGATCTTCTTCACCGACGCCGAGGTGCGCGACTACGCCGGCGCCGCCACGCAGGACACCGCCGCGTACGCCCGGTTCTTCCACGCGGCCCTGGCGCACGGGGTCTACCTGCCGCCGAGCGCGTTCGAGGCGTGGTTCGTCTCGACCGTGCTCGACGACGAGGCCCTGGAGCGGATCGCGGCCGCGATGCCGGCGGCGGCCGCGGCCGCCGCCGCGGGGGGTGGCTGATGCGGACCGTCGTCCACCTGGTCCGGCACGGCGAGGTGCACAACCCCACCGGCATCCTCTACGGTCGGCTGCCCGGCTACCACCTGTCCGAACGCGGCGAAAAGATGGCCGAGGCGGTGGCCGGGGCGCTCGCCGGCCGGGACGTGACCCTGCTGGTGACGAGCCCCCTGGAGCGGGCGCGCGAGACCGCCGCCCCGATCGCCGCCCGGCTCGGCCTGCCGGTCACGGTGGACGAACGCCTCATCGAGGCGGACAACCGGTTCGAGGGCGAGCGGTTCGGGGTCGGCGACGGGGCCCTGCGCCACCCGCGCAACTGGTGGCTGCTGCGCAACCCGTTCCGCCCGTCCTGGGGCGAGCCGTACCGGGAGATCGCCGCGCGGATGGTCGCGGCGCTGCACGCCGCCCGGGAGGCGGCCGCCGGCCACGAGGCGGTCTGCGTCTCCCACCAGCTTCCGATCTGGACGCTGCGCCGCCACCTGGAGGGCCGCCGGCTCTGGCACGACCCGCGGCGCCGCCAGTGCGCGCTGGCGAGCATCACGTCGTTCGTGTTCGACGGGGAGCGGCTGGTCGACATCGGGTACGCGGAGCCGGCCGCCGACCTGATCGCCGGCTCCCCCGGCGCCCAGCGCGCCAAGGGGGCGTGAGATGAGCGGCCGGCCACCGGGCACCGCCCCGCCCCTGCGCGTCAAGGCCGACCGCCGGGTGCTGGCCGTCGCCGCCGCGCTGCTGGCGCTCGTGGTGCTCGCGGTGGCGTACGTCACCTGGGACCGGGACCCCGGCGCCGCCGCCACCGCCACGTTCCGCGAGTACCCGGCCGGCGACCGGCCGGCGGCGCCGCCGATCGCCGGCGAGACCCTCGACGGCGACCGGCTCGACCTGGCCGACCTGCGCGGCGACGTGGTGGTGGTCAACGTGTGGGCCTCCTGGTGCCCGCCGTGCCGGGCGGAGACCGCCGACTTCGAGGCGGTCCACCAGGCCACCCGGCAGCTCGGGGTGAGCTTCGTCGGCGTCAACACCCAGGACACCCGGGACAAGGCGAGGGCGTTCGTCGCCGGCCGGGTCACCTACCCGAGCCTGTTCGACCCGGCCGGCGAGTACGCGCGCGGCTTCACCGACCCACCGCCGCCGGTCGGGCTGCCCGCCACCTTCGTGATCGACCGGGACGGGCGGCTGGCCGCGGCCTTCTACCGGCCGGTGGGTAGGGCGGAGCTGACCCAGCTGGTGGAGCGCCTGGCCGGGGAGGCGCCCGCCGGAGGGCCGGTCGATGGGTGAGACGTTCGCGGACATCGTGGTCTCCGGGCCGCTCGTGCTCGGGGTGGTGGTGGCGCTCGTGGCGGGACTGGTGAGCTTCTTCTCGCCGTGCGTCCTGCCGCTGGTGCCCGGCTACCTGGCGTACGTGACGGGGCTGTCCGGTGCGGACCTGGAGGCGGTGCGCACCCGCGGCAGCTCCGGCGGCGGCTCCGGGGCCGGGGACGCCGACCGGGCCGGGGAGGCCGCCGGGTCGGACGGCGGCGGCACGGCGGTGGCCGTCGCGGCGAGGACCCGGCGCCGGGTCACCGGCCGGGTGCTCGCCGGCAGCCTGCTGTTCACCGCCGGGTTCGCCGCGGTGTTCGTCACCGTCGGGGTGGTCGCCGCAGCCGCCGGCCGGGCGCTGCGCGAGCACGAACGCCTCCTGGAGGTCGCCGGCGGCGTGCTCATGGTGGTGTTCGCGCTCGCTCTGCTCGGGCTGGTGCCGTGGCTGCAGCGGGAGGTGCGCATCCAGCGGCTGCCGGCGGCGGGCCTGCTCGGCGCCCCGGTGTTCGGGGCGGTGTTCGCGCTGTCGTGGATCCCCTGCGTCGGCCCCACCATCGGCGCGGTGCTCACCCTGGGCACCCTCGGCGGTCAGACCACCCGGGCCGCGGTGCTCGCCGTCGCGTACACCCTCGGACTCGGACTGCCGCTGCTCGCGTTCGGCCTCGGGTTCCGGGCGCTCGCCGGGGTGCTGCCGGTGATCCGGCGTCACTCGCGGTGGGTGACCCGCATCGGCGCGGTGCTCATGCTGCTGCTCGGACTGGCGCTGCTGTCCGGGTTCTGGGGTGAGGCGGTGCTGTGGTTGCGCAGCCGGATCGGCGTGGGCGAGGTGGCGCTGTGAGCACGGGAGACCCGGCCGGTCCGGTGGGCCGGCGCCCGGTGGCCGGCGGATCGGTGGAGCGGCTGCTGGTCCGGCTGGTGGCGGCGCTGCGCCGCTCGTGGCGGCAGCTGACCAGCATGCGCACCGCGCTGGTGCTGCTGTTCCTGCTGGCGCTGGCCGCGGTACCCGGCTCGCTGCTGCCGCAGCGCAACGTCAGCCCCGAGCAGGTGCGGGGGTACTTCACCGAGCACCCGGACCTCGCGCCGGTGCTGGACCGGCTCGGCTTCTTCGACGTCTACGGCTCGCCCTGGTTCGCCGCGATCTACCTGCTGCTGTTCGTCTCCCTGGTGGGCTGCCTGCTGCCGCGGGCGCGCGACCACGTGGCCTCGCTGATGCGCCCGCCGGTGGACGCGCCGAGGAACCTGTCCCGGCTGCCCCACCACGTCGGCGGGCGTGTCCTGCCGGGCACCTCGGAGCAGGCGGCGCAGGAGCTGCGCGCGGAACTGCGGGCGCGGCGCTGGCGGGTGGCGGTCCGCACCCATCCGGACGGCACCGCCACGGTGAGCGCCGAGCGCGGCTACCTCAAGGAGACCGGCAACCTGCTCATGCACTTCGCCATGGTGGTGATCCTCGTCGGCGTGGCGCTGGGCGCGGCGTACGGCTGGCACGGCAACCTGGCGGTGATCGTCGGCGCCGACAACAGTTTCTGCAGCCGGGCGCTCTCGCAGTACCAGGAGCTGAACCTGGGCGCCCGGGTCACCACCGCCCACGACTTCGGCGACTTCTGTCTGGAACTCACCGACGTGGTCGGCGAGTACGACGACGACGGGGTGCCGACCCGGTACCTCGCCAGCGCCCTGGTGTCCGAGTCCGGCGGGCCGCCGCGGCCGGTGGAGTTCACCGTCAACCGGCCGCTGCGACTGTCCGGCGCCACCGTCTACCTGTTCGGCCACGGGTACGCGCCGGTGCTGCGCTACACCGACCGGTACGGCAACACCCAGACCGACACGGTGGTGTTCTTCCCCGAGGACCTGGCCGGCACCGCGCAGGGGCTCGCGCTGTTCCCGGACGTCAACGTCGCCCCGGACGGCACCCGCGACCCCTCGGCGCAGGTCGCGTTCCAGGGGCTGTACCTGCCGACCGCGCCGGCCGACCTGGAGACCCTCGACGCGCTGCTGGCGCTCGGGATCAGCCCCACCTCGGCCCACCCGGAGGAGCGCTCGCCGGCGCTCGCCCTCCAGGCGTACCGCGGCGACCTGGGACTGGACACCGGTCTCCCCCGGTCGCTGCAGGTGCTCGACCAGGAGCGGATCGACGAGGGGCTGCTGTCGGCGGTCGGCGAGCCGCGCTTCCTGCGCCCGGGCGACACGATGACCCTCGACGACGGCACCACGGTCGAGTTCGTCACCACCGTGCCCACCGCGATGCTGTCGGTGCGGTACGACCCGGGCGGCCCGGTGGCGCTGGTGGGGGCGGTGCTGCTGATCCTCGGGCTGGTGGGGTCGCTGGTCGGCCGACGGCAACGGGTCTGGTTCCGGGTCACCCCGGACGAGGGGCGTAGCCTGGTCGAAGCCGGCGGTCTGCCACGCTCGGAACAGCCCGGGTTCGCGCAGGAGCTGGCCGACCTGGTGGACGCGCTCGCGCCCGAACGGGCGGTACGCGTCGAAATGACGAGGAGCGGATGATGTCCGAACTGTCCGACGTGCTCATGGTGGTCACCATCCTCGGCTACCTGACGGCGATGGTGCTGCACGCCGCGCAGTACGCGTTCGGTGACCGGGGCGTGGTGGCGCGGGTGGCCGCGCGTCCGGCCCGCCAGTCGGCGCTGGTCGGCGCCGGCGCCGGATCCGCGGACACCACCGGGACGGCTCCCGATCCCGCGGAGACGGCCGACGCCGCGTCGGACACCGCCCCGGGCGCCGCACCGGCCCGGCGATCCGGCCGGCTGGAGCTGGTGGCGCTGGGCACGCTGCTGGTGGCCGGGGTGCTGCACGCCGCCACCGTGGTCACCCGGGGTATCGCCGCCGGCCGGCTGCCCTGGGGCAACATGTACGAGTTCATCCTCACCGCCACCCTGATCGGCGCGGCCGTGTGGCTGTGGGTCTCCTTCCGTCAGCCGTCCGTGCGGCACCTGGGCCTGTTCGTCGCGCTGGTGCAGGTGCTGCTGCTGGGGCTCGCGTTCGTCGTCGTGTACAGCCCGGTCGGGCCGCTGGTGCCGGCGCTGGACTCGTCCTGGTTCGTCGCCCACATCGCCGCCGCGGTGCTCGCCTCCGGCATCTTCGTGGTGGGGTTCGTCACCGCGGTGCTCTACCTGCTGCGCGACGGCTACGACCGGGGCAGGCGCCGGTTCCCCTACCCGCTGGGGGCGCGGGTGCCGTCGGCGGAGTCGATGGAGCGGCTCACCTTCCGGCTGGTGGCGTTCGCGTTCCCGATCTGGACGTTCGCGATCGTCGCCGGGGCGATCTGGGCCGAGGCGGCGTGGAGCCGCTACTGGGCCTGGGACCCCAAGGAGGTGTGGGCGTTCATCACCTGGGTGGTGTACGCGGCGTACCTGCACGCCCGGGCCACGCCCAGCGTGTCGCGGCGGGCGGCGGCGTGGCTGTCGGTCGTCGGGATGCTCGCGCTGATGATGAACCTGTTCGGGGTCAACCTGTTCGCCGACAGCCTGCACTCGTACGCGTGAGCCCGCGCCCCGTCCGGCGTGCCGCCCCGACCGACGTCACACGTCACCGTCGGGTTCGGCCAGCGTGGACAGGGTGACCGGCTGGGCCAGCGGACGCCGGTAGAACGTCTCCAGGTCGTCCGGCAGGATCCGCCGGTTGCACAGCCGGGCGGTGAGCGCGGCCGCGGCGTACCCGCACATCCGGCCCTGGCACCAGCCCATGCCGACCCGGGTGAGGCCCTTGACCGCCCGGCCGGTGGTGGCGCCCAGCTCCTGCACCGCCCGCCGTACGGCGGCCACCGGCACCTCCTCGCACCGGCACACCAGCGTGCGCGGGTGCAGCCACGAGTCCCAGTGGGGTGGTGGCGCGTGCACCCGGTGCATGAGGTCGGCGAACCGGCGGTGGCCGGCCCGGCGGGCCAGCAGCCGTGACAGCTCCGTCTCGGTGAACGGCGAAGGGCGGCCGAGCGAGAGCGCCACCGCGGTGGCCACCAGCCGGCCCTCCACCAGCGCCAGGTCGGCGCCGCCGATCCCGGTCACCTCCCCGGCGGCGAACACCCCGGGCACCGAGGTACGCCCGGCCACGTCCACGTCGAGCACGAGGTTGCCGTCGACGTCCAACCGGGTGGCGCACCCGAGCGCCAGGGCCAGCTCCAGCTGCGGGGTGAACCCGTGCCCGACCGCCACCGCGTCGCACTCCACCCGGCGCAGCGAGCCGGGCACCACCCGGCCCCGGCGGTCGAGTCGCGCCACCTCCACCGCCTCGACCGCGTGCGAGCCGTGCGCAGCCACCACCGCGTGCGAGGTGCGGTAGGGCACCCGGTACCGGGCCAGGCGGGCGAGGTAACCGGCCGCCTCCCACACCCGGCGCAGGTGCAGCGCCCACGGCCGGCGCAGGTAGCGCAGCGGCCGGCCGGACTCGTACACCCCGACCACGCGTACCCCGGCCGCGAGCAGGTGGCTCGCCACCGCGAGCAGGAACGGCCCGGACCCGGCCACCACCACCCGGAAGCCGACCGGGACGCCGGAGCCGAGCAGGAGCGCCTGCGCCCCGCCGGCGGTCACCACCCCGGGCAGGTGCCAGCCGGGGAACGGCAGCACCCGGTCGTAGCTGCCGGTGGCGAACAGCACGTGACGCGCGCGTACCACCGGCAGGCCCTCGACGTGCAGCAGGAAGTGGTCCGGTGCGGCCTCGACGAACCACACCGCGGCCGCCGGGTGGTAGTCCACGTCGGAGGAGAGCAGCTCGGCCCGCAGCGCCGCGTACGTCCGGGCGGTACGCCGGCTGCCCCCGCTGCCCGGCCGGTGCCGCCAGAACTGGCCACCGGCCTGGGGTGCCGAGTCCAGCAGCACCACCCGGCCGCCGACCCGGGCGACGGTCACCGCTGCGGAAAGCCCGGCCGGGCCGGCCCCCACCACCGCCAGGTCATAGCTCATCGCCCACCCCCAGCTGGGTGCGGACCACCATGCCCGGCCGGGCCGGCAGCAGGCAGGCCCGCTGGTTCCGGACACCGTCCACGGTGATCAGACAGTCGAAGCAGACCCCGATGCCGCAGAACAGCCCGCGCGGCGCCCCCTCCACCCGGGTGGTCCGCCAGGAGCGGACCCCGGCCGCCCACAGCACCGCGGCCACCGTCTGGCCGGGCGACGCCGGCAGGTCGCGGTCGTCGAACCGGATGGTGAATCCGCTCACCGGAACCTCCCCGGGTCGAACGGGGCCGGGTCGACCGGCGGGTCGCCCCCGGTGACGAGGGTCGCCAGCAGCGCCCCGGTCGCCGGGGCCAGGCCGATGCCGGCGCCCTCGTGGCCGGCGGCGTGCCAGAGTCCGGGCAGGTGCGGGTCCGGTCCGATCGCCGGGCGCAGGTCCGGCAGCAGCGGCCGGTAGCCGTGGAACGCCCGCAGCACCCGCACCCGCGCGAGGAACGGGAACAGCGCCACCGCCTCGGCAGCCAGCCGGCTGAGCACCGCCAGCGGGTAGGAGTCGTCCCGGCGCCGCTCCCGCGAGGAGCCGATCAGGACCGTGCCGGCGCGGGTGGTCTCCACCACCGCCGCGGTCCGCAGCTCCGAGGCTTGATCATCCACTGTCGACAGATATGCCCCGGCGTACAACTTGTGCCGCACCGGCGGCGCGTCCCGCGGCCCCGCCAGCGGCTCGGTGACCAGGACGAACCCGCGCCGCGGGGCGAGCGGCAGCCGGGTGCCCGCCCAGGCGGCGACCTCGCCGGCGGCGAGCCCGGCCGCGTTGACGACCACCGGGGCGCGTACCGTGCCGCGGTCGGTGACCACCCCGGTCACCGCACCGGAGGACCCGGTGACGAGCCCCCGGACGGTCACCGGGGTGCGGACCTCCACCCGCTGCCGCCGCGCCGCGGCCCGCAGCAGGGTCGCGCAGGCGAGCATCGGCTGCACCTGCGCGTCCTGGGGGAAGAAGACGCCGCCGGCGAGGCCGGCGGCGAGCAGCGGTTCGTAGTCGGGCAGCTTGTCGCCGGGTACCTCGGCGGCGGTGACCCCGGCGGCGCGCGGGCTCTCCGCCAGCGCCGCGACCGTCTTCCACTCGGCCTCCGAGGCGGCCACCACCAGGCTGCCCTTGGGTTGCAGCTCGATCGCCTCCGGCCCCACCTCGGCGGCGAACGCGGTCCACAGCTGCCGCGACCACAGCGCCAGCGCGAGCTGCGGGCCGGGACGTTTGTCGGACACCAGGATGTTGCCCTCACCGGTGCTGCTCGTGCCGGAGGCCACCGCCGCCCGGTCCAGCACGGTCACCGACAGCCCGGCGCTCGCCAGGTGGTACGCGCAGGCGGCACCCACGATGCCGGCGCCGATCACCACCGCGTCGCTTCCCCCCGCCACCGCGTCGCTCACCCCCCAACGCTTTGACGGACGCCGGCGAGGCCGGCCTACAACAGGAACCCGGCCGGGAACGGGTCCTCCGGATCGAGCAGGTACTGCGCGGTCCCGGTGATCCAGGCCCGCCCGGTGACCGTGGGTTCGACCGCCGGGCGACCCGCCACGGTGGTCTCGCCCACCAGCCGGCCGATGAACCGGGTGCCGAGGAAGGACTCGTTGACGAAGTCCACCCCGAGCGCCAGCTCCCCGCGCGCCCACAGCTGGGCCATCCGGGCGCTGGTGCCGGTGCCGCACGGCGACCGGTCGAACCAGCGGGGCCGGATCACCATCGCGTGCCGGGAGTGGGCGGCGGTCGAGCCGGGCGCGACGAGGTACGCGCCGTGCCCCCCCGCGCCCGCCCGGGCGCCCGGGTGGCCCGGCCGGGGGGGCGCGGCGCTCGCGGCCACCACCCCCCCCCCCGCGACCCGCAGGCGCGCCGCAGCGGCAGTTGCGAACGGGACGCCGAGGTCCTCGGTGGACACGAACGCGTAGATGTTGCCGCCGTACGCGAGGTCGTAGCGGACCGTGCGGCCGAGCTCGGGCACCTTCACCTCGGCGTCCAGCCGCAGCGGGAACGACGGCACGTTGCGGATCGTCACCGCGGTCGCCGCGCCGTCCTCGCGTACCGCCACCTCGGCGGTCACCAGGCCCGCCGGCGTGTCCAGCCGGATGGTGGTGACCGGCCGGGTGACCGGGACCATGCCGGTCTCCACCAGCACCGTGGCGACCCCGATGGTGCCGTGGCCGCACATCGGCAGGAACCCGGAGACCTCGATGAACAGCACGCCCATGTCGGCGTCCGGCCGGGTGGGCGGCTGCAGGATCGCGCCGGACATGGCCGCGTGGCCGCGCGGCTCGTACATGAGCAGGGTGCGCAGGTGGTCCAGGTGCTCCCTGGCGTACGCGCGACGCTCGGCCATGGTCGCCCCGGGGATCACCCCCACCCCGCCGGTGATCACGCGGGTCGGCATGCCCTCGGTGTGCGAGTCCACCGCGTGGAAGACGTGCCGCGACCGCATGTCAGCCCCTGGTCGGGCGTCGCCGCCCGGTGTCCACCGCCACGCCCCGGTGTCCCATGGCTCGACAGTAGTGGTGCGGCGGCGCGAAGACCACTCACAGGGGCGGGAGGACGTTTTCTGCACAGGAATCAGCCAATCCACCCCAAAACGGGATAGTTCATCCTAGTATCGCCCCGTACCTGCTTGACGACACCAGGAGGTGGCCACCGTGGCCCGCACCATCACCGCGAGGGACGTCCGGCGGATCTACCTGCAGCACCTGCGCCCGCTGGCGGTCGCGGCCCGGCAGGGCGCCGCCCACGCGGTGGCGACCGCGCGGGCCGAGCGCGCCCGGGCACGCCGCCGGCCGCGCTACGGACGGGGGCTGGCCGCGGCCCGAGTGCACGCCGTGGCCGGCGCCGACGCCGTCGCCGCGCTGTCGCTCGTCGCCCGTCGGCGTCGGACCGCCCCGGCGGCGGCCGAGACCCCGGTCGCGACGTCGGTGCCTCGCTCAGCGACGGACGCCCTGCTCGTGACCGACGCGGTCGCACCGGCCGGCGCGCCGGCCCCGACCTCGCCGGCACCGGCGTCCGACCCGGTCACCGCGCTGGCGGCGGCCGCCGCCGACGAGGGCAGCGCCCGGCTCGACGGCGGGCGCTGACGCCGGCCGTCCCGGCGCGGACCCGGGCCCCGGCGGCCGTCGGCCGCCGGGGCCCGGGCGCGCGTCTCCTACCACGCTGACGCGCGCGGCGTCACAGGCGGCGCTGGAACGCGGTGTAGCGGCCGACCACCCGGTAACCGAGCTTCTCGTTGACCGCGATCATGTAGGAGTTGTCCGCGGCGTTCCAGGTGTCCATCCACCGCGCCTGCGGCTCGGCCTCCCGCAGCCAGCGAAGCATCTCGATCTTCAGCAGCAGACCGAGCCGGTGACCCCGGTGCGCCCGCACCACACTGGTGTCCTCCTGGTCCACCCACCAGGGTGCCTCGGGCCGCGCCACCGCCACCGTCTGACCCGCGAGCTCGCCGGTGTCCCGGCGCCGCGCCACCACCCGGTAGAGCCGACGGCCGGCCATCCGCATGAACTGCTCGTTCCTCCGGATCCGTGTCCCGTCCAGCGTCGGGGGGTTCCAGTCGAGCCCACCGGTGGGCGCGTCGTTGATCGCATTCGCCATCCGGCCGACCTCATCCACCAGGTCGTCCGGGACCGGGAACGGCAGGCGCACCAGCTCGTAGTCCCGGGCGTGCGCCGCGGCGTCGGCCGCCATGCGCTCCAGGCGCTCCCAGTCGACGTCGAGGACGTCCAACCGGCGCGCCACCTCGTGGTAGACCGGCTCCAGCCCCATCCCGGTGAGGAAACGCGCCCCCGGCGACGTCTCGTTCGCCGACGCCAGCAGCACGGTGCGCCCCATCGCGCGTACCCGGTCGAGGCCGAGCTCGAACAACCGGCGGCCGATACCCCGGCGGCGCAGCACCGGATCCACGGTCACCGACAGGTCGGCCAGGTGGGGATTGTCCCGCTGGGAGACGCGCAGCTGCACCACGCCCACCGGTCGGCCGGTGCCGTCGGTCGCCAGCGCCAGGTGCATCGGGTCGCCGTCCCACCCGTGCCGCACGACGGCGAGAAAGTGGGTCGGCGACGGCGGAGGGCCGTCGGGCCGGTCCACCTGCCGCGCCGCCTCCAGCAGCGACAACGCGACCAGAGCCGTCCGCTCGTCGAGGTCGTACGGGTCGAGCCAGGTCAGCGTCAGATCGCCGTCGACCTGCGTCCGGACCTGCTCGTTCACGCGGGACACGGTCAGTTCCATGCGGGGAAGCAAACCACCGGTGCGCGGGAGGCCGCGAGCGATTTTCCCTGTTGGGCGGGTCTTCGGACGACCCGCCAACGTGGCCGTCACAGTCGCCGCTGGTACTGGTTGATGCGGGCCACCACCCGGTAACCGAGCTTCTCGTTGACCGCGATCATGTAGGAGTTGTCCGCGGCGTTCCAGGTGTCCATCCACCGCGCCTGCGGCTCGGCCTCCCGCAGCCAGCGAAGCATCTCGATCTTCAGCAGCAGACCGAGCCGGTGACCCCGGTGCGCCCGCACCACACTGGTGTCCTCCTGGTCCACCCACCAGGGTGCCTCGGGCCGCGCCACCGCCACCGTCTGACCCGCGAGCTCGCCGGTGTCCCGGCGCCGCGCCACCACCCGGTAGAGCCGACGGCCGGCCATCCGCATGAACTGCTCGTTCCTCCGGATCCGTGTCCCGTCCAGCGTCGGGGGGTTCCAGTCGAGCCCACCGGTGGGCGCGTCGTTGATCGCATTCGCCATCCGGCCGACCTCATCCACCAGGTCGTCCGGGACCGGGAACGGCAGGCGCACCAGCTCGTAGTCCCGGGCGTGCGCCGCGGCGTCGGCCGCCATGCGCTCCAGGCGCTCCCAGTCGACGTCGAGGACGTCCAACCGGCGCGCCACCTCGTGGTAGACCGGCTCCAGCCCCATCCCGGTGAGGAAACGCGCCCCCGGCGACGTCTCGTTCGCCGACGCCAGCAGCACGGTGCGCCCCATCGCGCGTACCCGGTCGAGGCCGAGCTCGAACAACCGGCGGCCGATACCCCGGCGGCGCAGCACCGGATCCACGGTCACCGACAGGTCGGCCAGGTGGGGATTGTCCCGCTGGGAGACGCGCAGCTGCACCACGCCCACCGGTCGGCCGGTGCCGTCGGTCGCCAGCGCCAGGTGCATCGGGTCGCCGTCCCACCCGTGCCGCACGACGGCGAGAAAGTGGGTCGGCGACGGCGGAGGGCCGTCGGGCCGGTCCACCTGCCGCGCCGCCTCCAGCAGCGACAACGCGACCAGAGCCGTCCGCTCGTCGAGGTCGTACGGGTCGAGCCAGGTCAGCGTCAGATCGCCGTCGACCTGCGTCCGGACCTGCTCGTTCACGCGGGACACGGTCAGTTCCATGCGGGGAAGCACACCACCGAGCCCCGGTGCGCCGCGAGTGGTCTTCCGGGACGGACGGTCCCCGAGCACGGCTGAGGACCGGCGGGGGACGGGATCGGGAGCGGTGGCCAGGGGCGGGGTCGAACCGCCGACCTTCCGCTTTTCAGGCGGACGCTCGTACCAACTGAGCTACCTGGCCGCGGTCCTGACGGGATTTGAACCCGCGACCTCCGCCTTGACAGGGCGGCGAGCACTCCATGCTGCTCCACAGGACCTCGTGGTACCGGCACCCTTGACTCTACCGTCTGGCCGGCTGGTGCCCCCAACGGGATTCGAACCCGTGCTACCGCCTTGAAAGGGCGGCGTCCTAGGCCGCTAGACGATGGGGGCAGTCCCGACATCATCGCACAACGCGTGGCGCCAGACGAATGCTCCCACCGCCCCGCCGGAGGCGACCAAAGCATACGTGATCGGCCTCGCCCCCACCACCCCGCCCCACCGCTTGCGACAACTGCGGCGAAGTTGTCGTCTGCGGCGGCCCTGGGACGACAACTTCGCCGCAGTTGCGGAAAAGGGGCCGCGCGCCGAGACGGGCATACAAGGAGGAAGCGGACGTACCAACGGGCGCGACAGACGTACCGGGTGAGATCAGTCGGTGCTCAGGCCGTCCCAGCCCCGGGAACGGAGCGCGGCCGCGGTCTCGCGTAGCAGCGCCTCCGGGTCGCGGTAGAGGCTGCGGCCCGTCGCGTGCAGGACCAGCCAGCCCTCCGCCACCAGCCGGTTGAGCCGACGCCGGTCGACGTGGAGGTGCTCGGCCGAGGCGTGCCACTCACCGTCGTACTCGATCGCCACCCGGTAACGCGGCCAGCACAGGTCGGGGTGGAGGACCCCGTCGGCCACCGGCACCGGGTGCTGCGGGACCGGCCGCGGCAGACCCGCGGTCACCAGGAGCACCCGCAGGTGGGACTCTGGTGCGGACTCGGCCCGGCCGTCGGCGAGGTTGAACACGCGCTCGGCCCGGCGGACCCCGCGTCGGCCCGGCCGCGCCCGCACCAGCGCCCGAAGCTCGGTGTGGTCCACCAGGCCCAACTTGAGCATCCCGTCGACCACCGCGACCGCCGACGGGGTGTCGAGCCAGCAGGCGGAGTCCCACGCGGTACGCAGCGGCGTGGTCCGCGGCCACCAGTCGTCGGAGTCGATCTCGTCGGGTCCGATCGTCACCCGGTGTACGCGGACCCCCGCCCGCGGCTCCATCCGCCGGTCGGCGGGGACGACGACGTGCACCTCGTCCCCGGAGCCGGCCGCGTGGGTCACGCCGTACAGGTACGCGGCGGACGGGCCGGCGATCGCCGCGTACGGCGGCATCCACAGCCTGGCGGCGTGGCAGGCCAGCGCATGGTCACGGTCCAGTCGGGAGTCCGCGTACGCGTCGTGGGCGATCCGTACCCAGGCGGGTCCGCGGAGCTGGCGCGGCGTCAGCAGGCCCTCGGCGCGAGCCTGACTGCCTCGGAACACCTGCCACCGCAGCGATTCGGGACGGTGGTACGCGGACGTCACCGACCGGCGCCGCCGGCGCGGCGACCGGCGTGTGGCTCCGGGTCCGGCACGACCGGACGATCCCGACGCGAACGGGTCGGCCCCGGCGGTGGCGGTAGGCGACGTCACAGTCGCGGGTGCGGTCGGACGGGCGGTCACCGGCATGTCGCCACCTTGGCCGCACGGTAGCCGCTCCGGTACCCCCTGTGGATAACCCGGCTCCATGCCGGCACCGACCGAGGCCCTTTCGTCGCAACTGCGGCGAAGTTGTCGTCTCAAGGCGGTCATACGCGTCAACTTCGCCGCAGTTGCCGCGGAACAGCGGGGCGGCGAGAGGGAGAACTCGCAGTGGAGCAGGGGCGACAAACCTGCGAGGATGTGGGCCTGGGACCATATGCCCGCCCGCGCTGCCTCCACCCGAGGTCACGCGGTTCCCCCACACGGCGCGGCACAGGAGATCCCGGCCGGCGCAGAGACGACAGGGAGTGAAGGGATGGCGAAGGGTGATACGGCCACCCGGAGCCGTTTGACCCGCCAGAAGGCGGAGCCGAACGGGCCGGAGATGGTGCAACTGCTCACCCCGGACGGGAAGCGGATCGACTCCGCGCGCGACTCGTACGGGACGGAGTACAGGGTCGACTTCACCGATGAGGAGTACCGCGGCTTCTACCGCGACATGGTGGTGGTCCGGCGGCTGGACGCGGAAGCGGAGGCGCTGCAGCGGCAGGGTGAGCTCGGGATCTGGGCGAGCCTGCGTGGTCAGGAGGCGGCCCAGGTCGGCTCCGGCCGGGCGCTGCGGCCGCAGGACATGGCCTTCCCGACCTACCGTGAGCACGGCGTGCTGTACTGCCGGGGCATCGACCCGATCATGCCGCTGGGCCTGTTCCGCGGCGTCGACTACGGCGGCTGGGACCCCAACAAGTACAAGTTCCAGATGTACACGATCGTGATCGGCGCCCAGACGCTGCACGCGACCGGGTACGCGATGGGGGTCGCCAAGGACGGCAAGGTCGGCGGGGAGGACGGCGAGGCGGTCATCGCCTACTTCGGAGACGGCGCCACCAGCCAGGGCGACGTGAACGAGTCGTTCGTGTGGGCCAGCGTCTACAACGCCCCGATCGTCTTCTTCTGCCAGAACAACCAGTACGCGATCTCCGAGCCGATCGAGCGCCAGACCCGCGTACCGCTGTACCGGCGCGCCCACGGCTTCGGGTTCCGCGGCATCCGGGTGGACGGCAACGACGTGCTGGCAACCTTCGCGGTCACCCGGGCCGCGTTGGACAGCGCCCGCCGCGGCGAGGGCCCGACCCTGATCGAGGCCTTCACCTACCGGATGGGCGCCCACACCACCTCCGACGACCCGACCCGTTACCGGGAGCCGGCGGAGCTGGAGGAGTGGCGGGCCAAGGACCCGATCCAGCGGCTGCGCACCTTCCTCACCAACGAGAAGATGGCCGACGACACCTTCTTCGAGGAGGTGGAGGCCGAGGCCAAGGCCGCCGCGCAGCACCTGCGGGAGCGCGTCCTGGCGATGCCGGACCCGCAGCCGTTGTCGATGTTCGACCACGTCTACCCGAACGGCTCCCCCGAGGTGGAGGAGCAGCGCGAGTGGTTCCGTGGCTACCTGGCGTCGTTCGAGGGGAGTGAGCACTGATGGCGATCGAGAACCTGACCCTCGGCAAGGCCATCAACCTGGGCCTGCGCCGGGCCATGGAGGCCGACCCCAAGGTCGTCATCATGGGCGAGGACGTCGGCAAGCTGGGCGGCGTGTTCCGCATCACCGACGGTCTGCAGAAGGACTTCGGTGAGGACCGGGTGATGGACACCCCGCTGGCGGAGTCCGGCATCGTCGGCACCGCGGTGGGCCTGGCGCTGCGCGGCTACCGGCCGGTGTGCGAGATCCAGTTCGACGGCTTCGTCTACCCGGCGTACGACCAGATCGTCTCCCAGGTGGCGAAGATGCACTACCGCTCGGCCGGCGACGCCAGGCTGCCGATCGTCATCCGCATTCCGTTCGGCGGCGGCATCGGCGCGGTGGAGCACCACTCGGAGTCGCCGGAGGGCTACTTCGTCCACACCGCCGGGTTGAAGGTCGTCAGCTGCTCCAACCCGCACGACGCGTACTGGATGATCCAGCAGGCGATCGCCTCGGACGACCCGATCATCTTCTTCGAGCCGAAGCGGCGCTACTGGGAGAAGGCCGACGTCGACACCGGCGGGACGCTGGCGGACGCCTACCCGCTGCACGCCTCGCGGGTGGTGCGGCAGGGCACCGACGCGACGGTGGTCGCGTACGGGCCGATGGTCCGGGTGGCGCTGGACGCCGCCACCGCCGCGGAGGAGGACGGGCGGTCGCTGGAGGTCATCGACCTGCGTACGCTCTCTCCGCTGGACATGGAGCCGGTGTACGAGTCGGTACGCCGGACCGGCCGGTGCGTGGTGGTCCACGAGGCGCCGCTGACGCTGGGTCTCGGGGCGGAGATCGCCGCCCGGGTCACCGAGCGCTGCTTCTACTCGCTGGAGGCGCCGGTGCTGCGGGTGACCGGGTTCGACACGCCGTACCCGCCGGCCCGGCTCGAGGAGGACTACCTGCCCGACCTCGACCGGGTGCTGGACGCGGTCGACCGGAGCTTCGGGTGGTGAGGTGAGTCGATGGCGATCAACGAGTTCCCACTGCCCGACCTCGGTGAGGGCCTGACGGAGGGCGAGATCCTCAAGTGGCTCGTCTCCGAGGGTGACCGGGTCGAGCAGAACCAGCCGATCGTGGAGGTGGAGACGGCCAAGGCCGCGGTGGAGATCCCCGCCAAGTGGCCGGGCGTCATCGTCAAGATCCACCACCCGGAGGGCGCCACCGTGCCGGTCGGCACCCCGATCGTGTCGATCGACACCGGTGACGCCGGGCCGGCGGCACCCGCCCCGGCTCCGGCCGCGGCCGAGGAGGCGCCGGCCACCGGCGGCAAGATCGGCGAGGTGACGGCGACCGGCCGCACCGCGGTGCTGGTGGGCTACGGCCCGCGGAACACCGCGGCCAAGCGGCGGCCGCGCAAGGGCGTCCCGGCCCCGGCGCCGGCGACGTCCGCGGCTCCGGCGGCCGTGGCTCCGGCCGTGGCGGCGGCGGCGGTCACCGCGCCGCCCGCGCCCGCCCCGGCCCCCGCGCCGGCTCCGGTGGCACCCGCGCCGGCGCCGCGTACCGGCGGTCCGGTGCTGGCCAAGCCGCCGGTGCGCAAGCTCGCCCGCGACCTCGGTGTCGACCTGACCACGGTCGTCGGCACCGGTCCGAACGGCTCGATCACCCGGCAGGACGTGGAGGCGGCGGCCGCGCGCGGCACCACCGCCACCGCGCCTGTCGCGGCGACCGCCCCGGTGTGGGGTCCGGAGCGCGAGCAGCGGATCCCGATCCGCGGGGTGCGCAAGCTCACCGCGGAGAACATGGTCCGGTCCGCGTTCACCGCGCCGCACGTCACCGAGTTCCTCACGGTGGACGTGACCCGGTCCATGCAGGCGCTCAAGCGGCTGTCCCAGCTGCGGGAGTGGGAGGGCGTACGCCTGTCGCCGCTGCTGCTCGTCGCGAAGGCCTGCCTCCTGGCGATCCGTCGGCACCCCATGATCAACTCGACGTGGGACGAGCAGGCCGGCGAGATCGTGGTCAAGGAGTACGTCAACCTCGGGATCGCGGCGGCCACC